>DATLNY010000054.1:0-3030 GCA_035536495.1 Candidatus Saccharimonadia bacterium
ACCGACTTTGGCCGAACCCGCCGATCGCCCGGGGGCCGCGTTCCGGAATATGCTGGCCGCCCCGCCCCGCGCGCGCGACCGAAGGCACCCGCGATGCAAACGCTCTATACCGCGCAAGCGACGGCAACCGGCGGCCGCGACGGCCGGGTCGTATCGTCCGACGGCGTCGTCAGCCACGAGCTGTCGATGCCGAAGTCGCTCGGTGGCAGCGAGAAGCCCGGTACCTCGAATCCCGAGCAGCTGTTCGCGGCGGGCTACGCCGCGTGCTTCGCCGGCGCGGTCGGGCTCGTCGCGCGCCAGCAGAAGGTCGCGGTCACGACCGTCGAGGTCACGGCGCGCGTGTCGATCGGTCGTGATGCAGGCGGCCTCGGGCTTGCCGCGGAGCTCGATACGCGCCTGCCGGGCGTCGATCGCGCAACGGCGGAAAAGCTCGTAGAGGCCGCGCACCAGGTCTGTCCGTACTCGAAGGCGACGCGCAACAACATCGAGGTGAAGCTCGGCGTCATTGATTAGGCGCGTCGGTCCAACACCCGCCACGATCCAAGCGACAATACCCGCCTCGCAGGTCATGACCGAAGGAACCGCAATGGCCGCACGCGAAGTCCGCGTCCCCGACATCGGCAACTACCCCGACGTGCCGGTCATCGAAGTCCTCGTCAAGGTCGGCGACGAGGTCAAGAAGGACCAGGGCCTCGTGACGCTCGAGTCCGACAAAGCGACGATGGAAGTGCCCGCGCCGTTCGCGGGGGTCGTGAAGTCGGTCAAGGTCAAGGTCGGCGATTCGATCTCCGAAGGCGGCGTCGTCGCGGAGATCGAGGAAGCCGCCGGTAGCGAGGCGCCGGCCGCGAAGCCCGCGGCCGCAGCCGCGCCGCCCGCGCCGCCGAAGGAAGCGTCGACGTCGCCGAAGCCCGAGCCCGAAAGCGTCGTTGCACCCGTCGCGGTGCCTGCGCCTTCGTCGCCGCGCGATCCGTCCGCGCCGGCCCCGGCCGCGGCGATCTCCGACGTCGCGGGCGTCGACCCGGAAGCGCGCGCGCCGCGCTCGCCGCCGGTCGCGTTCGATGCGAGCGCGGTGATGCCCGCGTCGATCCCGCATGCGAGCCCTTCGGTTCGTCTGTTCGCGCGCGAGCTCGGCGCCGACCTCGCCCGCGTCACCGGTAGCGGCCGCAAGGGCCGCATCACCAGAGAAGACGTGCAGGCGTTCGTCAGGCAGGCGCTCTCCGCGCCGCGCGCCGGCACGGCCGCGCCGGGCGGCGGTGGCCTCAACCTGCTGCCGTGGCCGAACGTCGATTTCGCGAAGTTCGGCGCGGTCGAGTCGAAGCCGCTGTCGAAGATCAAGAAGATCTCGGGCGCGAACCTCGCGCGCAACTGGGCGATGATCCCGCACGTCACGCACAACGAGGACGCCGACATCACCGAGATGGAGGCGTTCCGCAAGACGACCGGCGAGCAGTACAAGGACGTCAAGGTCACGCCGCTCGTGTTCCTCATCAAGGCGGCGGTCGCTGCGCTGAAGAAGTTCCCGAGCTTCAACGCGTCGCTCGACGCGGTCGGCGAGAACCTGATCCTCAAGAAGTACTTCAACATCGGCATCGCCGTCGACACGCCCGAGGGGCTCGTCGTGCCGGTGATCCGCGACGCGGACCAGAAGGGCCTCATCGACCTCGCGCAGGAGCTCGGCGCGATCAGCGCGAAGGCGCGCGACCGCAAGCTCGGACCGGCCGACATGTCGGGCGGCTGCTTCTCGATCTCGTCGCTCGGCGGCATCGGCGGAACGGGCTTCACGCCGATCATCAACGCACCGGAAGTCGCGATCCTCGGCGTCTCGAAGGCGCAGACGAGGCCGGTGTGGAACGGCACCGAGTTCGCGCCACGGCTCGTGCTGCCGCTGTCGTTGTCGTACGACCACCGCGTCATCGACGGCGCCGAAGCGGCGCGCTTCGCGGCGTACCTTTCGCAGTTGCTCGGCGACATCCGCAAGCTGCTGCTCTGACGCCGATGCAACGCGGCCCAATTCCGCCCACGATGACGTCGGCCGCCAGCGAGCTGCCGAGCTGGGCGCGGCTCGACGAAAACTTCGAGGAGATCCGCGTCGTCGACCTCGATGCGCGCCGGACGACGACGTCGCGCGTGCACGAGTCGATGCGCGTCGTGTCGCTGAAGCTCAGCCGCGCGCCCGACCGGTTCTGGGTGCGATTGTTCCAGGAGAACCGCAACATGCGCGCGAACCCGCTGCGCTTCGGGCTGTGGATCGACGACGAGTGGCTGTCGTTCGATTGCAAGATCGACGACATCGAGCCCGTGCACCTGCCCGACCTCCAGCTCGCGATCGACTATGCGAACCGCCGCTATCGCGAGGTCCTCGAGGAACGCCGCGCGCAGCACGTGGACGCCGACGAAGCCCCGAGTGAAGCGGCGAAGCTCGACGCGCTCGCGGCCCGCGTGCGCGAGCGGTTCGCGCAGTCCGATCCGGACGCCGCGATCGCGGCATCCGCGCCGGCGCCGGATACAGCGGCGCCCCCGGCTGCGACCGCGGCGACGCGCAACGGCGTTGCGCCCCCCCGCGTCCGCACGCACACGCCCGAGGAATTGCTCGGCGATCCGGCCGAGATGGCCGAATGGCACCGCCGCCTCGGCCTCGACACGCTCGTGACGACCGGCAGCAAGATGTCGGCCTACGGGCCGCAGGCGCGCGCCGGCGTTCCGGTCGTCGACACGACGCCGGGTCCGGCGCGCACGCTGCTGCGCGAGGTCGACCTCGGCAGCTTCGAGATCGGGTGGTCCGAGCCCGCGCCCGAGCCCGCGCCGGCGGTCGAGCCGCCACGATTCACGCAGTCGCCGGCGGATCGCTCGTCCACGAATCGCCCGTCGGAGCAAGCCACGGACGACCCGATTCTCGAGTTCGAGCGGCGGCGGCGTGCGTTGCGCGAGCGCTTGCGCGTCGCCGCGCAGCCCGGCGCGGCGGAGCCTCCGCGTGACGACGAGTAGCCGCGACGACCTGCACCGCTTGGCGTGCGCGGCCGCACTGCGGTC
>DATLNY010000055.1:0-2325 GCA_035536495.1 Candidatus Saccharimonadia bacterium
CGCGAAGCGATGATCATAGGTGTGCTCCGCGCGCACCCGGCGGTAGCCGGCCTCGGCGACCGCCGCGCGCTCGTCGGGATGGTCCAGCCAGAAGCGCAGCTGCTCGATCAGCTCCTCGCGCGAGGAGAAGGCAGCGATCTCGCGCCCGACCTCGAAATAGCGCTCGAGGTGCGCGACGCGGTCGGTCAGCAGAAAGCCGCCGCTGCCCGGCACCTCGAACGTTCGGCCCTTGATCTGGCTCGGCCGAGCCGCCGTATCCGGCCGCCGGCCGCGCGCGTAGGCGCCCATGCGCATGCGCAGGCTCGTGTTCGGCGTCGAGGAGTTCGCGAGGTTAAGGTTGATGCGGCTCGTCGAGAAGATCCGCACCATCTCCGCGTGGCCGATGCGGCCGCGCTCCCAGCCGTTGCCGAAGCACCGCAGGTCGATTCCCGCGGCCTCGATCGCCGCGGCCACCTCGCGGCGATCGCCGTGCGGCTGGCCGACGAACGTCGCGTCGTAGGCGAGGTCTTCGCCGATGCGGTCGTAGGCGTAGCTGTTGCAGGCCCACTGCGAGAGCAGCACCCGATCACCGAGGCCGTCGCGCTCGTACTTCGCGACGGAGTCGGGGTCGGTCGTGACCGACCACGACAGGGCGCGCGCGTAGTGGCGGCTGAAGCCGTCGTAGCGCCAATGGTCGTCGGCGAACCAGTTCAGCGTCGGGATGCCCTGCGCCCCGATGCGCTCGATCGTCCGGGCGGAGATCTGCTCCTCGTGCAGGAAGAAGAAGGCAAGGTCCGGGCGGTCGCCGGCGGCAGCACGCTCGAGCTCGGCGTTCATCGCGTCGCGCCCGCTCGCGCGCTCGCGCGCGACGAAGTCGAAGGCGAAGACCTCGTGGCCCATGCCCTCCAACGCGCTGCGGAAGTTCATCTCCTCAAACGACGGGCCGAGGCCGGGATCGCCGTACTCGTGCGCCGTGGCGACCCAGAGGATTTTCACGCCCGCGCCTTGCGACGTTCGTTCAGCGCGACGAGCCCATCGCGCAGGATCGGGACCGAGAGCAGCCCGGCGCCGACGGCCGCCTCGGCCGTCGGCCGATGCCGCAGCGCAGCCCGGTACGCATCGCGCGCGGACTTCGGATGCCCGGCGCCGAACCGGCAGCGAGCGATCTCGTGCAGGTCGCGGGCGAGCAGCTCGCGCGTGAGCTCGGCGTCGCCGACCTCCGCGGCGAAGCGGGTGCGGATCAGGTGGTTCATCTCCCAGATCTGCAGCGCGCGCGACGAGACGTTGCCGCCGTGCCGGCGCAGCCGGACGAGCACGCGATCGTCGTAGGCGAACGTCGCTCCTGCGCACAGCGCGCGCAGCCAGAACTCGTAATCCTCTGACGGCAGTGACTCGTCGAAGCGCCCGAGCTCGCGGTGCAGCGCCAGGCGCACCACGGCGGTGGGAGCTGGCACGAGGTCGCTGGCGTACAGAGCGCGCAGGAACGGGCCGCGGTCCTGGACGCCGGCCTGATCCGGATGCGGATGGTCACCTTCGCTCAGGCCGAAGTAGCGCGCCCTGCCGAAGAGGATGTCGATGCTCGCGTCCTCGGCGAGCGCCTGCGCCTGCCACTCGAGCTTGCTGGGGTGCCAGATGTCGTCGGCGGGACACATCGCCACGTAGTCCGAGCGCGCGGCGTCGAAACCCGCGTTGTACGCGGCGGGTGGGCCACCGTTGATCTGCTGCAGCACCGTGACGCCGTGCGCTCGAGCACGCGCGGCCGTATCGTCGGTCGAGCCGTCGTCGACGACGATGATCTCGTCCGCCGCGCGTGTCTGGTCGCGGACCGACTCGAGGGTTTCGTCGATCCACTCTGCGGCGTTGTAGGCCGGCATGACTACGGCGATCGAAGGCATACGGCTCGACAGGATGGCGCAGGCGGCGGCTTATCATGCGCTCGTGCGCGCAACCCCCGCCGATGTGCCCACTCCGCTGACCGTGCTCGCGCGTCCGTGAGCGCCGACATCAGGATCGCGATCCCGACGTTCGAGGGCGATCCCGCGCTGCTGCGCCACGTCTTCGACAGCGCGTCGCAGCAGACGCAGCACCCGGTCCTCGTCGTGGACATGTCGGGCACCGACGTCGTCGCGGACGCCGCCGCAGCAGTCGGCGGTGTCGACGTCGTACGATTGCGCGAGTCGCGCGGCGTGTCGCACTCGCGCAACGAGTGCGTGCGGTGTGCCGGCACCCGCTACGTGCTGTTCCTCGATTCCGATGCGATCCCGGAGCCCGGCTGGCTGGCTGCGATGCGCGCAGGATTCGAGCAGCCGGGCGTCGCGATCGTCGGGGCGCGGATCCTGCCCGCCT
>DATLNY010000056.1:0-8949 GCA_035536495.1 Candidatus Saccharimonadia bacterium
GCGCTGCCGTTCGCGTTCGCAGCCGGGGTGAAGCTCAAGGTCCCGTTCGCGGCGACCGTGGGCTGCGTCGAGAACAGCGCGGTGTTCGTGTTGTTGGTCACGTTGAACGATACGGTCTGGCCCGATTCGTTCGCGGGGCCCGTGCTGATCGCGCTTGCCCAGTTCGCGATCGATTGCGCGCCCGCGTCCTCAAGCACGGTCTGGTCCGCGCCCTTGGTGAAGCTCGGGACATCGTTGATGCACCCGATGTTGAGCGTGACCGTGGCGGACTCGGAGCCCCCGCTGTTGACGGCGTCGTACGTGAACGTGCGCGGCGTACCGCAATCGTTCGCCGCCGGCGAGTACGCAAAGCTGCCGTTGGGATTGAGCGTCAGCGAGCCGCTCGCAGGTCCGCTGACGAGCGACGCCGTGAGCATCGGTCCCGTGTCGTTGCCCAACACGCCCGGTGCCGGCTGGTTGAGCGTCGCGTCCTCGGTCACGGCGAACACGTCGTCGTTCGCGACGGGCGCGGGGACGGCAGCGCCGGAGACGATGATCGTCGCGCTCGCGCTGGTGCTCCTCGCTCCGCCGGTACCGCTGTTGCCGTTGTCGCTGATCGTGAGCGTGAGGGGCACTTGCGCTGTCGAGCCTGGCGCGCTCAGGAACCGTGCATTGCCGTTGGTCACGTACGGCAGCAGCGCCTGGCGCGACCCGGTCGCCGACGCATCGGCGGTACCCGAACCCGCTTCGACAATCGAGGGCTGGTCGACCATCACGATCGTGCCGCTCGCCACCTGGAAGCGCAACGTGAGGTTGCCGGTGCCGGAGTCGACGTCGGAGAACAACATCTCGGTCAGCGGACTCTGGACGTCCACGGTCGCGGCGTACTCGGCCGCGGCCTGCAGCGCCGGCGCGCGGTTTGCCTGCGGCAGCATCGGCCAGAAGATGTCATTGAACAGCGCGACGGTGAGGTCGACGTCGCTGAACAGCTCCTGGTTGAGCGCGGGCTCCATCAACAGGTTGGGCAACGCGTCCGCCGAAAAGTGCGAGACCGAGGAGCCTTGCTGCAGCGGGTTGGGCGCGAACATGCGCACCTTGCCCGCCGTGGTTCCGGCGAGCGCGGCGAAGTCGTAGCCCATCTTCACGTTGACGCCGCCGGCGAGATTGGCCTTGATCGCGTTGCCGGCCGATTGCGTGATGCCGTACGAGGGGATCACGATCGACGCATCGCTACCCCCCATGCCGGGCAGGCCGGTTGCGACATTGTTGGCGACGAGCAGCCCGGTCGCGCCGGCCGCCTGGACGTTCGCGCTCTTGGTCACGAAGGTGCAGGTGCCGCGATCGACCAGCGCGATACGGCCGCTCACCTGCGCGGCGTTGGTGATCGTCTCGCAACCGTCTGTCGTGGTTCCGATGCCTGCTGCATCGAGCGCCAGGACGACATCACCGGTGAGGCCGGAGAGCGGCGGCGGCAAGCCGTAGCTCGCGGTCTGTGCCGGGTACGTACCGGCGATTCCCGCGGGAGAGTTGACGACGAGCGCGGCCGGCGGATCGAGATAGCTCGAGCCGCGCGCGGTCACGAGGGCACCGTCCCAAACGAGATTGGGGTCGTCGATCGCGGACGCGGCGCGCTGGCCGTTCGACATGTCCTTCCAGAGCGTGCCGCTCGCGCCGAGGTTCGCATCCTTCAGGAAGTGGGCCCACACGTCCGGTCGCGCCGGCGTGCCGAAGAGCTGGCCGGTGGAGCTGTTGGTCAGGCTCAAGAAGCCCAGGCCGTGCGCGATCTCGTGGAACACGACCGGCATCAGCGCGATCCGGTCCGCGGGTACCGGCGCGGTCGAATCGAGTCCGTACCACCAGCCGGTCGTCCCGGACAGGCAGCCCGCGTCGATCGATACATTGAAGGTCGTGTTGATGTCGGGGTCGGCGGCACTGAGATCGGTGCCTGCCACCGCATTCGCTTCGGCCACGGCGAACCAGGTGCCGGCGAGCGGTGCATTGGTGAAATCGCGCAGCACCGAGATCGGGCCCGCCGATCCCAGGATCGCGCCGTTCGCATCGCAGGTCTGCGGGTCGAACTGGGCACGGATGAGGATCGTGACGGGGCTGTTCAGCACGGCGCCCCACTGCGCGGCCGCCGTGGTGAAGACATTGAGGCGCTGCGCGCCGCGTGTGGTGCCGGGATTGTTCGGCAATGCGGCCACGGGCGTCGTGTCGTTGAACCCTTCGCCGGGACCGTCGTTGTTGACGATCGAGATCGTCGCGGCGTGCGCCGCCGCGTCGATCAGCAGCGCTGCGGAGAAAATGGACAGCGCGCCGAAAAGCATGCGGAAGGACGCCATCTCAGCGCTCCTCCGGACCGGGCGCCGGAATCGCGTGCGCGTGCGCGGCGACGCCGTGCAACGGATCGTTGCAGAAGATCTCGCGCCGGCCCGCGGCGTCGATCCGCACCTGGCTCGACGACTGGAACCGCCCCTGCAGATCGACGATCACGCCGCCGCCCGGCGCGGGCCGCTCGACGAGGCCTTCGGACGACTGGCTAAATTCGGGACGCGCCGCGTTGCCGGCTCGAAGCGCTGCCTCGGAAGGCCGTGAAGTTCGCTGACCGGTTTCGGGATCGACGTAGATTCGCGTCCCCGCGGCGTGACTGGGGGGATCCGTCCGCTCAGGCCTGTCGGATGGCGATCCCTTTTCGGTTTCAGCCGCCATCACAGCTGCGGGCAAGAAAACCAGGGCAAGCAGCACGGCGACGACACACCGAGGAGCGAGCGAAGACAAGCGCACGGCGCACGCTGTGGCGCGTGCTTCGAAAGAAAACATTCGGAAAGCCCCCCTGCCTGAAAACAGATGATTGCGGCGAACCTGCTCCCGCCGCGCGGCGCGTGGAAGCGCCCGATTCGTGACGCAAGTTACGCCATGTTGACCGCGTCGCCGATCACGTGACGCACTCGGAATCAATACCAGTGGCCATTAGGTGTTTCCACGCTTCACGAACTCTCAGCGAGCTCCGCCGGGGCGGATCGCGCACGCGCTGAGGCCGATGAAAAAAGGCGCAGCTTTCGCTGCGCCTTCGGCCTTGGTCGGACTGGCCGACCGGGCGCGGATCAGTACACCGGCGGACGCAGCACGTCGTACAGGTGCACCGGCCGGATCCCGTCCATGATGAGCCCGTAGCTGATCTTGTCGAAGGTGCGGAACACCATGACGTGGCCGACGAACTCCTCGGGCAGCTCGACTTCGGCCCGTCGTGGCCGGAAGGTCGTGCGCGGCTCGCCGACCGGATGGCGCACGGTGTCGCGCACGAACGCGCCGGGCTGGTAGATCGCGTAGACCTGCCCGTTCGCGACGCCGTCGCGCCCGCCCTTGTTCAGCGCGACGACCTGCTTCGGGCCCACCACGGCGAGCGCGTCGGTGAACGACATCACGCGCATGTTCTCGGGCACCGAGTCGGGCGCGCGCGGATAGAACGTCAGGTCGAACGGGTCCGGCGGCGTCAGCGTGACGAGGTCGCCCTTCTTGATCTCGTAGTCGCCGTACTGCACGAGCACCGTCTGGGGGTCGCCCGTGCGGAGCACTTCGCCGATGCCGATCTCGAGCACTTCGTGGCCGAGGTACTCGCCCTTGCGGCGGCGCCAGGTCGTCGGGATCGAATCGTCCCACAGGCGGGGCTCGTGCCGGCCGCGCTCGGAGCTCCACTCGCGCCGCTGCGTCGGGCGGCGCTGCTCGCGGCGATCGTCGTCGGCGCGCGCGACGTCGTAGAACGCAAACGTCGGGCGCAGGATGTAGACGGTGCTGCCGGGCGATACGTCGAGCCCGCGCACGTACGCGATCTGGCCCGTCGTGCTGCGCAGGCGATTCTCCTCGAGCGCGACGACGTACGGCATGCCGCGGATCTCGGCGAGATCGAGCATGCGCGGGCGCTTGAGGAACGCCTGGATCTCCGACAGCCGCACGGCCGTGATCGCGTCTTCGAGCCTCTCGCGCCGCACGCGCGGGCCGAAGCCGTCGTGACGCAGCACCGGGCGGCCGTCCTGGTAGACGAGGCTCAGCCGGTCGCCGGGATAGATGAGGTGGGGATTCTCGACCTGGGGATTGGCCTGCCAGATCTCGGGCCAGAGCCAGGGCGCCTTGAGGAAGCGCGCGGAGATGTCCCAGAGGGTGTCCCCCTTCTGCACGACATAGACGTCGGGATGGTCTTCGCGCAGCACGACATCGGCGGCAAAAACCACGACCGCAACGACAAATCCCGCGATAACCGCAAGAATTCGTTTAAACATAGCGGCCAACACCTTATTCCCCAAGGGTTAATGGAGTGTAGCGAAAACTTCCGTCCGCGCAAATCATGGCCGAGGCCGGTTCGAGGACCGCGCGTACGTGCATGAATGACAACATGATTTTCGTCGATCTTGCGCGTAGCGGGCTTGAATCCGCAGCCGCGGCGCCCGATCTTGTCATCGCCGACGCGTCCGCGTGTGTGACGCAGGTCCGCGCCCCCCGGATATCCTTGGCCCATGTCGCTGCTCAACATCCTCGAATTCCCCGACCCACGCCTGCGCACGAAGGCGAAACCGGTCGCGCAGCACGACGCGGCGCTCGCGCGGCTCATCGACGACATGTTCGAGACGATGTACGCAGCGCCAGGCATCGGGCTTGCGGCGACGCAGGTCGATGCGCACATCCGGCTCGTCGTCATGGACGTGTCGGAAGAAAAGAACGAGCCGCGCGTGTTCATCAATCCCGAGATCCTCGGTAAAGAGGGCGTGCAGGTCTACCAGGAGGGCTGCCTCTCCGTGCCGGGCGTGTTCGCCGACGTCGAGCGCGCCGATCGCGTGCGGCTGCGCGCGCGCGATCGCGACTTCCGCGAGTTCGAGCTCGAGGCCGACGGGCTGCTCGCGGTCTGCATCCAGCACGAGCTCGACCATCTCGAGGGCAAGGTGTTCGTCGACTATCTTTCGCCGTTCAAGCGCGAGCAGGTCCGCAAGCGGCTCGAGAAGGCGCGGCGCGATGCGCGCGAGGGGAAGGCGCCGTCGGCGGCGGAGCACGCGATGTGATCCCCGCGGCCGCGCGAACGCGCGGCCGGCAGCGGACCCTCGACCGGCGCGTGCGCGCCTCCCGCCGGCGACGGCGCATTCCTGACGAGCCCTGACGATGTCCAAGCCGAGAGTCGTGTTCGCCGGCACGCCGCATTTTGCGTTGCCGTGCCTCGAGGCGACGCTCGACAGCGGCGTCGAGCTCGTCGCGGTCTACACGCAGCCGGATCGGCCCGCGGGGCGCGGCATGCGTGTCAGCGCGAGCCCCGTGAAGCAGCGCGCGCTCGCCGCCGGCGTGCGGGTGTTCCAGCCGAAGACCCTCAAGGATCCGATCGCACAGCAGGAGTTGCGTGATCTCGCGCCGGACCTCGTCGTCGTCGTGGCCTACGGGCTGATCCTGCCGAAGGCCGCGCTCGCGATCCCCACGCACGGGTGCTGGAACGTGCACGGCTCGATGCTGCCGCGCTGGCGCGGCGCAGCGCCATTGCAGCGCGCGATCCTCGCCGGCGATTCGATGACCGGCGTGTGCCTGATGCAGATGGACGCGGGCCTCGACACGGGGCCGGTGCTGCTGCCGCTGCCGGTGCCGATCGCGCCCGACGAAACCGGCGGCACGCTGCACGACAAGCTCGCGGCGGCCGGCGCGCAGGTGCTCGCCGATGGGCTGAAGCTGCTGCGCGCGAACCTGAAGCCCGTCGCGCAGCCGCAGCCGGCCGAGGGTGTCACGTACGCGGCGAAGATCGAGAAATCCGAAGCGGTGCTCGACTTGAGCCGATCCGCGCTGCAGCTCGAAAGAACCGTCCGCGCATTCCACCCCTGGCCGATCGCGGAGCTCGTCGTCGCGGGCGAGCGCTTGCGCATCCACGCCGCGAGCGCCTTGCATGCGCGCCACGACGCCGCGCCGGGAACGGTGCTCGAAGCGAGCCGCGACGGGCTCGATCTCGCGTGCGGCGACGGCGTGCTGCGGCTCGTGCGCGTGCAGCGCGAGGGCGGGCGCCCGATCGCGATCGCCGATTACCTCAACGCGCGGCGCGACCTCGCACAGCCCGCGTGAGCGCGCGCACCGACGGGAACGTGCGCGCCGAAGCCGCGCGGGCGGTGCACGCGCTGCGCGACCGCGGCGTTTCGCTCGAGCGCGCCCTGCCCGACGCCGACCTGCGCCTGGCCGATTCGCGTGACCGCGCGCTGCTTCGTGCGCTGGTGTTCGCCACCGTGCGCGCGAGCTACAGGCTCGACGCGCTCGTCGCAATGCTCGTCGCGCAGCCGTTCAAGCCGCGCGACCGGATCATCCACGCGCTCGTGATGGTCGGGATCGCGCAGCTGTCCGATCACCTGACGCCCGAATACGCCGCGATCTCGGGCACCGCGGAGGCCGCGCGCGTGCTCGAGCGGCCGCGCTTCGTCGGGCTCGTCAACGCGTCGCTTCGTCGCTTCCAGCGCGAGCACGTCGCGCTGATCAAGGCGCTGCCAGTGTCGGATCCGATCCGACATGAGCACCCGCAATGGCTCGTCGACGCGCTGCGGCACGACTGGGGGGACGCCGCATCCGCGATCATGGCCGCGAACCTCGAGCCGGCGCCGCTGTGGTTGCGCGTCAACCGGCAGCGTGGCGACCGCGACGCGTACCGCGCGGCGCTCGACGCGGGCGGCCCGCGGGCGCGGGTGTTCGAGCCGCTGCCCGATGCGCTCGTGCTCGACGACTCGCGCGACGTCGGTTCGCTGCCCGGCTTCGACCAGGGCGACGTCTCGGTCCAGGACGGCGCCGCGCAGCTCGCGCTCGAGTTGCTCGACCTCGCACCGGGACTGCGCGTCCTCGACGCGTGCGCCGCGCCCGGCGGCAAGAGCGCGCACGTGCTCGAGCGCGCGCCGCCCGGCCTGACGCTCGTCGCGCTCGATCCGCGGCCCGAGCGCGCGGAACGGCTCGCCGCGAATTTCGCGCGTCTGCGGCTTTCGGGCTACGAGCTGCGCATCGGCGACGCGACCGAACCCGCCGCGTGGTGGGACGGGCGCCCCTTCGACCGCATCCTCGTCGACGCGCCGTGCTCGGGTACCGGCGTGATCCGTCGCCATCCCGACATCCGCCTGCTGCGGCGGTCCGGCGACATCGCAGCGCATGCCGCACTGCAGGCGCGCCTGCTCGATGCGCTGTGGCCCTTGCTCGCCGGGGGCGGCCGGTTAGTCTATGCGACGTGTTCGGTGCTCGCCGACGAGAACGCGCGCCAGATCGCTGCGTTCCTCGCCCGGACGCCGGCAGCGCGCGCGCTCGACGCGGTGCCGGCGTGGTTCGGGCGCGAAAGCGGCGCAGGAAGGCAGAACCTGCCGGGCGAAGGGGGCATGGACGGCTTCTACTATGCGGTGCTCGAACGAACGCGCGGCGCGGGCTGATCCGGCGCGCGCGCCCACCCGGTGAACCCGGCAACCCGATGACGAATGCCGCGCTGCTTTCATTGATCGTCCTCGCCACCCTGCTCCCGGGCTGCGGCGATGGCACCGCGCCGCGCGCGTCGATCACGCGTGCCGCGCTGATCGCCGATCCGGCCCCGGCGCTGGAGGCCGAGCTCGAGCTCGTGTTGTCGCGCGCGATGCTCGACGCGCTCGAGCAGGGCATCCCGCTCGTGCTCGAGCTCGCGCTCGAAGGGCGCGATCCGGATGCGACGCTGTCGGCGTCGCGCACGCTGAAGCTGCGCTACCTGCCGCTCGCGCGGCGCTGGCAGCTCGTCGATGGCGGGGGCGCCGAGCGGCACTTCGCGCGCCGCGCGCAACTGCTCGCCGCGCTCGACCGCGTGCGCGTGCCGCTGCCACCCGAATGGCTCGTGCTGCGCGACGGCGGCCGTTTCCGGCTGACGCTGTCGCTCGACACCGGCGCGTTGCCGGGGCCATTGCGCCTGCCCGCGCTGCTGCGGCGCGACTGGCGCTTCCCCACGACGACGTACGCATGGCAAGCCGCCAGCTGATCCGGTTCGTGTTCACGCTGCTGCCGGCGCTCGCGCTGCTGGCGCTGCTGCTCGCGACGCTGTTCCTCGCGGGCGACGCCGAGACCGACGAGAGCCGGCTCGCGCGCTGGTCGCCGTGGCTGTTCGGTGGCGCGATCGCGGCGCTGCTCGTGCTGCTCGGCACGATCGCGCGGCAGGCGTGGCGGATGTTCGTCCAGTCGCGTGCGCGCGTGCCCGGGGCGCGCCTCGCATCGCGCCTGTCGCTGCTGCTCGTGCTGCTCGTCGTGCCGCCGCTCGTGCTCGTCTACGGCTTCGCGCTGCGCTTCATCAACCTGTCGATCGACTCGTGGTTCGACGTCCGCATCGAACAGGCGATCGACGACGCGCTCGCGCTCGGTCGGCTCTACGTCGACGCGGAGCTCGCGCGGGCGCGCGACGCGACCGTGGCACTTGCCGCGACGCTCGAGGCGGGCGCGCCGCAGGCTGCGCTCGACGAGGCAATCGATGCGAGCGGCGCGCTGTCGCTCGCGGTGTTCGGCGCGGACGGCGTGCTCGCGGGGAATGCCGCGGCCGACCCGCGCTTCGTCGTGCCCGGCGCGCCCGAGCCGAACGCGTTGCTGAGGGTCAGGGACGGCCGCGTCGTCGCGGAGCCGATGCCGGCGGGTGACGACCTCGTGCTGCGCGTCATCGTGCCGTTGCCGGACGGCCGCGCGCTCCAGGCGCTGCACCCGCTGCCGAGCGAAAGCCAGCCGCTCGCGCGCCGGCTCGAGTCGAGTTACCACGACTACCAGCGGCTCGCGTTCGTGCGCGGCTCGCTGAAGCTGACGTTCGCGCTGATCCTGTCCGCCGTGCTGCTGCTGTCGCTGCTGCTCGCGCTGCTCGCAGCGCTGATGCTCGCGCGCCGCCAGGTACGGCCGATCGCGCGGCTCGCGGGTGCGACCGCCGAGGTCGCGCGCGGGCAGTTCGGCCAGCCGCTGCCGCGCGGCGGCGACGACGAGCTCGGATTC
>DATLNY010000057.1:0-6117 GCA_035536495.1 Candidatus Saccharimonadia bacterium
GCCGCCTCGTCCTCGACCTTGACGATGCCGCGCGAGAACGAGCCGTCGGGGATCTTCAGCACGATCGGATACCCGATCGAGTCGCCGAGCTCGGTGACTTTCCGGAGATCGTCCCGATGGATGATCTCGGTGTGCGGCGTCGGCAGCTTGCGCGACTTCAGCAGGTCGGCGAGGTAGATCTTGTTCGTGCAGCGAAGGATCGAGGCGGGATCGTCGATGACGACCATGTCCTCCTTCTCCGCCTTGATCGCGAAGCGATAGGTGTGGTTGTCGAGCGCGGTCGTCTCGCGGATGAACAGGCCGTCGTACTCGGCGATGCGCGAATACTCGTTCTTCGTGATCGGATCGACCTCGATCCCGAGCGCCTTGCCGGCCTCGATGAACGACTTCAGCGCCTTCCGGTTCGACGGCGGGATCGGGTCGTTCGCGTCGTGCAGCATCGCGATGTCGTAGCGGTAGGTCTTGCGCGTGCGGCGCGTCTTCCAGATCCGCTTCGAGAACGTCGCGAGCGCCTGCGCGAACGCGTCCTCCTGCGAGTCGGTCAGGGTGTGGAACCCGCCGGGCTTGATCGCGTCGATCTGCCAGACCTTCTCGCGCTCGAACTCGAGCCTCAGGATCGGGCACGGGAAGATCTCGAAGACCTGGCGCGCGAGCTCCGCCAGCGGCCCGTAGCTCGTCGTGCCGAAGTAAACGAGCACGCCGAAATCGGTCGTGTCGCGGCCTTCCTCCGGCAGGAACTTCGTGAGCTTCTGGTTCAAGTCTTCGATGTCGAGGCCGTAGATCGAGCGCCGGCGCAGGTCGTTGATCGTGCGCACCGACGGGATCACGCGGTGCCCGCGCGCTTCGGCCAGCAACGAGACGTAGTAGCCGACGCCGAGGTACTTGTAGGTGCGGCAGAGGTTGATGACCTGCGTGCGCTCCTCGCCCTTCTGGCCGATCGGCTGCTTGAGGTAATCCATCGCCGAGATGACGTTGTCGGACGGATAGAACGAGCCCCAGTCCGAGGCTTTTTCGACGACGATCAGCAGGCGGCTCATGTGGGCGGCGAGTGTCGCACGGAGACCGAAAAAGGGGACGGGGAATTAAGTACCCTTGTCCCCTTTTTCGCATGGAACAATCGCTCGATGCCCGTGACCGTGCGCAAGGCACTGCCCGACGACGTGCCCGCGCTGCTCGAGATCGAGCGCGCGAGCTTTTCGAGCGACCGGCTCTCGCCGCGACAGTTGCGCGACCATGCGAACGGCCGGTCGAACTCGCGCTTCCTCGTCGCGGTGCGGGGGCGCCGGATCGTCGGCAATGCGCTCGTGTTCCTGCGCCGCGGCGCGCGCCTCGCACGGCTCTACTCGATCGTCGTGTCGGCGACGGAGCGCGGCGCCGGCGTCGGCGACCGCCTGTTGCATCGCGCGGAACGCGAGGCCCGCTCGGCCGGGGCCGACAGGATCGGGCTCGAGGTGCGCACCGGCAATGCCGCCGCGATCGCGCTGTACGAGCGCGAGGGCTATCGCCGCATCGGCCGCGTGCAAGGCTATTACGAGGACGGTGCCGACGCGTATCGCTATACCAAGCCGCTGCGGCCGGGCGCGGGCGGGTCGGCCGCCGCTACACTCGGCCGAGGTCCTGCACGGAAACGCGCCTCGTGAAAAAACGCCTCGTGCTGCTCGCTGCATTGCTGGGCGCCACGCTGCCCGGCTGCGGATACAAGGGCGATCTCGTCGCGCCGGATCCGCCGCAGGACGAAAAGGCGGGGCAGGTCGATCCCGAGCCGATTCCGTCCGACGAGCCCCCGGGCTGACGCGATCGCGATGCCCGGGCTTTCGTTCTCGAAGATGCACGGCGCGGGCAACGACTTCGTCGTGCTCGATCGCCGCGCGGCGCAGGGCGAGCTCGCCCGCGACGAGGTCGTGCGCATCGCGGAGCGCCGCACCGGTGTCGGCTGTGACCAGCTGCTCACCCTCGAGCGCGCGACGCGCGAGGACTGCGTCGCGCGCTACCGGATCTGGAACCGCGACGGATCCGCGGCGTTGCAATGCGGCAACGGCGTGCGCTGCCTCGTCGCGTGGCTCAAGCGCGACGGCGTCGTCGACGATCGGGTCGTGAAGCTCGAGGGCCCGGCCGGCGTCGTGTCGGCGCGCATCGCCGAGGACGGTTCGGTGTCGGTCGAGATGGGGGTGCCGCGATTCGAGCCGGCCGACATCCCGTTCGATGCCGCGCGCGACGCGCCGGTCCATGCGCTCGACGCGGACGGCCGGGCGGTCGAGGTCGGCGTGGTGTCGATCGGCAACCCCCACGCCGTGCTCGTGGTGTCCGACACGCACACAGCACCGGTCGCGACGCTGGGTCCCGCGATCGAGTCGCACCCGCGTTTTCCCGAGCGCGCCAACGTCGGTTTCGCGCAGGTGCTGACGCGCGAGGCGATCCGGCTGCGCGTGTACGAACGCGGCGCGGGCGAAACGCTCGCGTGCGGCTCGGGTGCGTGCGCCGCGGTCGCGGTGCTGCGCCGCCGCGGCACGCTCGACGCGCGCGTCGCCGTTACACTCCCGGGTGGCACGCTCGTGATCGAGTGGCCCGGCGAGGGCCAGCCGCTGTGGATGAGCGGGCCCGCCGCGTTCGTGTTCGAGGGCGAATGGATCCAATGACCGACACGATGGCGAAGCGCGAGCTCGGCGCAGCCGAGGTTGCCGCGTACCTCAAGCGCCACCCCGATTTCCTGCGCGAGTTCCCCGAGCTCGCGCTGAGCCTCATGCTGCCGCGCCAGCAGGGCCAGACGACGTCGCTCGCGAGCTATCAGCTCGAGGTGCTGCGCGACAAGAACCGCGCGCTCGCGCGGCGCCTGCACGAGCTCGTCGCGATCGCGTCGGAGAACGAGCAGCTCGTCGCGCGCGTGCACGCGTTCACGCTCTCGCTGATGCGCGCATCGAGCGCGTCGGAGACGCTGCAGCGCGTCGTCGCGACCCTCAACGAGGACCTCAACACCGATCTCGTGCGCCTGACGCTGCACCGCCCGGTGCCGGGCCAGCCGCCGGCGGAGTGGCTGCTGATCGTCGCCCGCGACGATCCTGCGCTGCGGCCGTTCGCGGAGTTCATCGCGCGCGGCGAGCCGCTCTGCGGGCGTTTGATGCCGGAAAAGCTCGCGGTGCTGTTCGGCGAGCGCGCGGCCGACGTGCGCTCTGCCGTGCTGCTGCCGATCCCGCTGCGCGGCATGATGGCCGTCGGCAGCCTCGATGCGAACCGGTTCCACCCCGGCATGGGCACGATGTTCCTGAAGCTGATCGCCGATGCGGTCTCCGCCGCCCTTGCGCGATTCGATGCCGTTGACTGACACCGGCAGGACTGACACCGGCAGGACTGACACCGGCGCGACGGCCGGCAACGACGCCGCGATCGCGAAGTTCCTCGCGCATCTCGAGCACGAGCGGCGTGCATCGCCGCGCACGATCGCGGCATACCGGGACGACCTCGCGCAGTATTCGGCGTTCCTCGCATCCGCGCCCGGCGGCACCGAGCTCGTGCGCGCGGGCCCGGAGCTCGTGCGGGGCTTCGTCGCGCAGCAGCACCGCGACGGGCTTGCGGCGACGAGCATCCAGCGGCGGCTTTCGGCGTGCCGCAGCCTCTATCGCTATCTCTTGCGCGAAGGCCTCGCGCGCTCGAACCCGGCCGATGCGATCCGCGCGCCGAAGGCGCCGCGCAAGCTTCCGAACGTGCTCGATGCCGACGAGGCCGGCGCGCTGCTCGAGCTGCCCGGGGACGCGCCACTCGCCGCGCGCGACCGCGCGATGCTCGAGCTGTTCTATTCGTCCGCGCTGCGGCTGTCCGAGCTCTGCGCGCTGCGGTGGGGCGACCTCGACCTCGACGCAGGCCTCGTGCGGCTGAAGGGCAAGGGCGACAAGACCCGCATCGTGCCGGTCGGGCGCAAGGCGATCGAAGCCCTGCGGGCCCTGGGCTCCGGCCCCGGTGGCTACGTCTTCGCCGGACGCAACGGCCCGATCTCGCCGCGCGCGGTGCAGAAGCGACTCAAGCTGCTTGCGCAGCGGCAGGGCCTGTGGAAGCGCGTGCATCCGCACCTCATGCGGCATTCGTGCGCGAGCCACATGCTCGAATCGAGCGGCAACCTGCGCGCGGTGCAGGAGATGCTCGGACACGCCGACATCGCGACGACGCAGATCTACACGCACCTCGACTTCCAGCACCTCGCGAAGGTCTACGACGCCGCGCATCCGCGCGCGAAGCGCCGCAAGCCGGCGTGACGTACGAAGCCATCGACTGGCTGCTCGCAGCCGTATTCCTCATCGTCGCGGTCCTGTATTCCTCGGTCGGCCACGCCGGCGCCTCGGGCTACATCGCCGCGATGGCGCTGTTCGGATTGCCGGCGGCGATCGTCAAGCCGAGCGCGCTCGCGCTCAACATCGTCGTCGGCTCGATCGGGCTCTACAGGTTCACGCGTGCGGGGCTCGTGCCGTGGCGGATCGTGTTGCCACTCGTCGTCGCATCGGCTCCGGCGGCGTATTTCGGCGCGTCGCTGCAGGTTCCGCCGGTCGTGTACCAGCGCGTCCTCGCCGCGGTGCTCGTCATCGCCGCGGTGCAGCTGTGGCGCACGGCGGCGCTCGCGTCGAGCGGCGAAGTCGAGCAGCCCGAGCGATCGCTGCCGTGGTGGCTCGCGCTCGCGCTCGGCGCGGGCATCGGCTTCGTCGCGGGATTGAGCGGCACCGGCGGCGCGATCTTCCTGACGCCGTTGCTGATCTTCGGCCGCTACACCGCGACGCGCGTCGCGGCCGGCGCCTCGGTCGTGTTCGTGCTCGCCAATTCGCTGACCGGGCTCGCGGCGGCCGTACCGGCCGCGGGCGGGTGGCCGCCGGCCTTGTCGTTGTGGGTCGGCGCGGTCGTCATCGGGGCGCTCGTCGGCACGCAGCTCGGGCGCGGCGCGCTGCCGGTCGGCGTGCTGCGGCGCGTGCTCGCGATCGTGCTCGTCATCGCCGCGGCGAAGCTCGCGTTCCTTTGACGGAAAGCCCCGACGCTCTTGCTTTGATCGGGCGAGCCCCCACGAATCGGATTCACCCGGACGATGCCATGACGCCGAGCCCCGACAGCTTCCACGCCACCACCATCGTTTCGGTTCGACGCGGCGAGCAGGTCGTCGTCGGCGGCGACGGCCAGGTCACGCTCGGCAACACGATCATGAAGGCGAATGCGCGCAAGGTCCGCCGGCTTGCGAACGGCAAGGTGCTCGCGGGTTTCGCGGGCGCGACGGCGGATGCGTTCACGCTGTTCGAGCTGTTCGAGCAGAAGCTCGAGCGCCACGGCGGCCAGCTCACGCGCGCCGCGGTCGAGATGGCGAAGGAATGGCGCACGGATCGCCGGCTCGGCCGGCTCGAGGCGCTGCTCGCGGTCGCCGATGCGAGCGCCTCGCTGATCATCTCGGGCAATGGTGACGTGCTCGAGCCCGAGCACGGGCTCATCGCGATCGGATCGGGCGGGCCATACGCGCTCGCCGCCGCGAAGGCGCTCGCCGAGAACACGCAGATGGGCCCGCGCGAGATCTGCGAGAAGGCGCTCGCGATCGCGGGCGACATCTGCATCTACACGAACCACAGCGTCACGATCGAGGAGCTTTGAACGCAGGGCGAGGGCGAGGGCGAGGGCGCGGCGCCGATGACGCGCCGCAACCCTGCATCGCAGCGCCCTCGCCCTAGCCCTAGCCCTAGCCCTGGCTCCAGGACACGAATGCACGATTTCACCCCGAAGCAGATCGTCGAGGCGCTCGACCGCCACATCGTGGGACAGCACGCCGCGAAGCGCGCGGTCGCGATCGCGATGCGCAACCGCTGGCGGCGCATGCAGCTCGATCCTGCGCTGCGCAACGAGATCACGCCGAAGAACATCCTGATGATCGGCCCGACCGGCGTCGGCAAGACCGAGATCGCGCGGCGGCTCGCAGCGCTCGCCGACGCGCCGTTCATCAAGGTCGAGGCGACCAAGTTCACCGAGGTCGGCTACGTCGGCAAGGATGTCGAGGCGATCATCCGCGACCTCGCCGACGCCGCGCTGAAGCAGGCGCGCGAGCAGGCCACGCTGCGCGTGCGCGCCAAGGCGGAGCTCGCCGCCGAGGACCGCATCCTCGAC
>DATLNY010000058.1:0-3787 GCA_035536495.1 Candidatus Saccharimonadia bacterium
CGTGGGTCGGGAGTTCGAGTCTCTTCTCCGGCACCAAACAAGGGTTGCGGATCACCCGATCCGCAGCCCTTTTTTCTTGTCGGCCCTGCGCTTCCTGGTCCGCGAAGGTTCATGGACGAACGCTAGACTCGGATCGCCAGGCACGCCGGAGCCCGCCCATGAAACCGTCGCTCGTCGCCGTCTTCCTGCTCGCAATTGCCGCGCCGGCCCTAGCGCCTGCGCAGGAACGAATCCACTGTTCGTCGCGTGAGTTCCGCGACAACTACTGCCCCGCCGATACGCGCGCCGGCGTCGAGATCATTCGGCAGACGAGCCGTGCGCCGTGCGAGGAGGGCCGGTCGTGGGGCTACGACCGTCGTGGCGTCTGGGTCACGGGTGGCTGCGAGGCCGAATTCCTCGTCGGCGCGAGGCGACGCTACGACGACGGTCGGCTGTACGACGACGCGCGTCGATACGACGACCGCCGCTACGACGACCGGCGTTACGACGACCGGCGTTACGACGACCGGGACGTGCGCTGGCGCGACGACCGTCAGTACGGGTCGCGTGACAACCGCCGGTACGGCAAGTACGGCGGGATCCTCTGCGAGTCGCGCGATTACCGCTACCGCCACTGCGCGATCGGCGGCGGGCGCGAGGTCGAGCTCGTGCGCCAGGTCAGCAAGTCCGAGTGCCGCTACGGCGCGACGTGGGGGCACGATCGCGGCGGCGTGTGGGTCGATCGCGGCTGCGCGGCGGAATTCGCGGTTCGCTGACCGGCTCGGTATTCGCGATCAGTATTCGCGGTAGCGTCGCTCGCGCGTCCAGAGCGTCGCGAGCCACTTGGTGCCGGCGCGCACCGGCAATCCGGCGTGGAGCGTCCGCGCGTCGGGCTCGCCGTTCGCGAGCAGGTTGATGAAGTGCACGACGCGGCCGCGCTTCGGCGCGACCCGTACGCCGAGCAGCGGGAATTCGGTTTCGCCGCCGTCCTCGACGTCGGCGAGATACGAGAACACGGTGTGCACGCGTTGCCCGGGATCCTCGGGTCGGCGCGTGTTGCCGGGTGCGCTCGGCGGCAGGTAGTCGCGGTGCGGCTTGTACTCCTCGCTCGGCAGGTAGCGCAGCAGCACGAGCGGCTCGGCCTGCACGAGCGGCAGGCCGAGATGCGCGAGCATTCGCTCCTGCAGCCAGCACAGCGCGAAATCCTCCTGGAACGTGTAGAACGAGTGGTCGCTCGAGCGCCGCACCTCGCTCGCGACGAGCTCGGCGCGCTCGTCGTGGATCGTCATCGAGCGCAGCAGGTAGGGCTCGCCGAGCGCGATCATGTACTCGCATTCTTCCGCGGCGTAGACCTCGTCGATCGTTTCGACCAGCGGTTCGTCGCTGTGACGCTGCGGCGTGCCGAGCAGGCGCGGCGCCAATTCGATCGGCGCGAGCTTCGGACGCGGTGCTTCCGCGACTGCCGCATCGACCGCCGCGGCGCCGTCGCCCGCGCGCCGCACGCTGCGCGCCGCGGCGAGGCGCATCATCGCGTCGGCGTCGTCCGCCGCGGCGGCACGCCGCACGAGCGCGTAAAGGTAGGTCGAGATCGGATCGCCGAGCGAGGTCGCGCGTGCAAGGCACGCGTCGGCGAGCGCCTGCATGCCGGGATCGTCGGACTGGCGCCGGTAGATCATTGCCGCGGCGCGAAGCGCGGCCGGGAAGTCTCGCTCGGCCGCGTCGCGCAACCGTCGACCCATCTCAGCGAGGTCGCGCGGCACGAGGATCCCGCACCAGCCGAGCAGTGCGAGCTGGTACGAGGCTTCGCCCGAGCCGAGCTTCTCGGCGGTCGCGAGCTGCTCGAGCGCGCGTGCGTAATCCGGCGGCATGCCGATGCCGAACAGCGCGAACAGCGCGAGCTCCGTCATCGCACCGGCGTGGCCTGCATCTGCGGCGGAGCGGAAGTGCCGTCGCGCTCGCGGCCATTCCTGCCGCGCGGCATGCTGGCGCCCGAGCTCGTACTGGGCCTGGGCGTCGCCGCCGATCGCGCGTTCGGTCAGCGTGCTCACGTCGCCGGTGGTTTGCGCGCGCGGCGCGCCCGGGGCTTGCGCGGCGTCGCGGCGTTCGCCGTCGCGCGCTTCGCCGCGGGTGTGCGCGTCGCAGTCGCGGTGTCTTCTGCGGGCCTGGCGGCCTTGCGCGGCGACTTGCGCGCGCGCGTTCCGGCCTTCCTCGCGACGACCCGCGTGCTGTGGCGCGTCCCGGGGATCAGCGGCTTGACGTAGGAGTTGAGCTTGGCAAGCCATCCCGTCGCGGTGTCCGCGACCTGTTCGATGCCGGCGCGTGCTGCGTCCGCGGCCCAGCGCGCGAGCCTTCGCTCGTCGAGCGAGGTCACGCCGCGGATGAGATCGGGCCAGTCCTCGATCGGCGCGTCCTTGATCTTCGCTAGCGCCTCGGCGCGCATCCCGATCAGGTACGTCACGCCGATGTTGGCGGCCGCGGTCGTCACGATCCCCGCGATCGGCAGCGCGCGCCGCGCGAGCGAGCCGCCGATGAGGCGCGCGGCCTGGTAGGTCACGGCGCGCGCGGCCTGCTTGCTGACGGCGGCAGCCCCTATGTTCGTCGCAGCGACCGCCATCAGCGCCATGCGCTCGACGTGCTCGGGCAGCTCGACGTCGTAGATCGCGAGCGTCTCGGCGACGAGCTCGGCCTGCAGCGTCGTGACGAGCGCTGCATCGGCGAGCGGGCCGAGCAGCGTCTGCGCGACGCGTCCGAACACCGGCACGAGCCCGGCCATGCCCGAGACCGCGCCGATCATGCCGGCCTGGAGGCACTTCGCGTGGACGAGCTTGCGGTGCAAGGTATCGCGCGACATCCGCGGATGCTCGCGCTTCATCGCAGCGACCCGCGCGCGTACCGAGCGGATATCGACCTTTTTGGCGTGGCCCCAGAAGTTGCCGGAGGCGCGTGAAGACTTCGAATCGGATTTGGCCATGCCGCTATTCTACGGGCTTCGCGCGCGACGGTCGCGCAACCGGAATCCGCGGTGACCGACTTCGAGAAGTACGACCGGGTGAGGGCGCTGCGCTTCGACGCCGCCGCGCTCGAGCTGCTCGACCAGCGCAAGTTGCCGCGCGAGGAAACCTTCGTCGCGTGTGCGAGTGCGGAAGAGGTCGCCCAGGCGATCCGCGACCTCGTCGTCCGGGGCGCCCCGGCAATCGGAATAGCAGCTGCCTACGGCATCGTGCTCGCGGCGCGCGAGCTCGAGGCGCGGCGGGAAAGCGTCGATGCCGGGGCGCTCGCGCCTTCGTTCGACGTGCTCGCGCGCTCGCGCCCGACCGCGGTGAACCTGTTCTGGGCGCTCGCGCGCATGCAGCGCGTCGCGGAGGAAGGCGCCGACGCCGCGCGGCTCGAAGTCGAGGCGCGCGCAATCGAAAGCGAGGATCTCGCAGCGAACCGCCACATGGGCGAGCTCGGCGCTGCGCTGATCCACGCGGGCTCCGGCATCGTCACGCACTGCAACACGGGCTCGCTCGCAACAGCCGGCTACGGCACCGCGCTCGGCGTGATCCGCGCGGCGTACGCGCAGGGCAAGGTGACGGGCGTCTACGCCGGCGAAACGCGGCCGTGGCTGCAGGGCTCGCGCCTGACGGTCTGGGAGCTGTTGCGCGACGCGATCCCCGCGAAGCTGATGGTCGACTCCGCCGCGGCGCACCTCATGAGCACCGGTGGCGTGCACTGGGTCGTCGTCGGCGCCGACCGGATCGCGGCGAACGGCGACACCGCGAACAAGATCGGCACGTACTCGCTCGCGATCGCCGCGCGCCACCAC
>DATLNY010000059.1:0-7026 GCA_035536495.1 Candidatus Saccharimonadia bacterium
CGTCGCCTCGACTTCGTCGATGCCGAGCACGTCGCGCGCGACGAGGCGCAGGCTTTCGCGCCGACGGAAGCGCCGCAGCCAGGCCGAGAACGCGGCGTCGTCGTCGCGCGTCTCGGGCGGAAGCAGGGCCCTCGCCGTCGCACGGCGCGGATCGTTGACGAACTCGATGAGGCCCGGGCCGAGCAGCGTGGGCTCGCGGCGCAATGCATCGAACGCGAAGTCGCTCGCGAGCAGCACGCGCTCGAGGCGCTCGCCGACGCCGGCGTCGTCGTAGAACGACACGCCCGCATCGCGTGCGGCCTCGACCAGCGCGGCGTAGCGCTGCTCGACTAGCCCGTTGACGTCTCGAACGAGGGACACGCGCCGATTGTCGCCGGTCCCGCCGCCGATGGGGCGGCGCGCTACAGCCGGTCGCGTCGGCGCCCGCGCACGGGCATCCGGTTCGGCAAGATCCGGCAGCGGCTCACATGCGGAAGCTTTGGCTCAGGGCGAGGGCGGCGCGGCCGCGAGTACGCGGCGCGCCGCAAGGGTGCTGCGCGCAGTCACGGCGCGCAGCGTCCTGCGAGGATCACTCCTCGGTTTCGGACTGGCAGGACAGCAGGTCGTCGTCGTCGAGCGTGTAGGTCTTCGACTCGCACAGCGCGATCCCCGAAACGACGCAGACGTCGCCGTCTTCGTCGACGAGGCGCACGTCGTAGTCGGCGCACGGCACGGCGCTGAGCGTGATCGTCTGGCCCGTCTCGGCGACGTTCTCGCCGAGCAGGTCTTCACCCCACTCCTCTTCCGTCGTCGGGGAGATGAACAGCTGATGGATGTCCCACGACGAGGTGTTCTCGATCTGCACCGTCGAAGCTGCAGACACGCCGAACCCGACGCACATTGCGGCAATGCCGAACGCGTAACGAAGTTTCATGGATTCCCCTGGGTCGGTCGCCTGGATTGGCGCCGCGCATGTCGATCGCGGATGCAACCCGGTTGTCGGGCGCATGGTCGCAATCTGACACGCAACTGTGCGTGCGGCATCGCCACTCCCACCGGGGCGGCGTGCTGGCGTTCATGTTCGCTGGAGTTCGGTGCGGCAACCGCCGTCTTCCAGCTGCGCAGGAAACCTTAGAGCCGGGTCGCGAGCGCCGTGATCGCGACGGCCTCGGCGCCGTCGGCCGATTCGATGCTGACTTCGCCGCGCCGTCCGACATGCAGCTTCAGCGTCGTGTCGGCCACGACCGTCCAGTTGCTGCCGGACTGCTGCGAAACGAGCACCGCGACGTCGAGGATCTCGCGGCCGCGCGCCGCGAGCGTCGAGCGCACGATCTCGCCCTGCAGTCGCACGCCTGGCGATCCACCGGCCGCCTGCGCCTCGAACTGCTTGCCGAGCTCGGCGTTCACGCCGATCGGGCCCCGGTCGGCCGAATTCATCGCGAGCCCGATGTCGAGACGGAAGCGCGTCCCGTCCTGCGCATTCGCGGAAGCGACGAACACCAGCAGCAGCGCGGCAAACCATCGCATCGTGGATCTCCGGGAGGGGCGGAAGAGCAGGCGCAAGAATCACCGATCGAACGATCGGCGTCATGGGAGATTTCCCCCCGTATGGCGTATGAAAAACGTGACGCAGCCGACAATTCCCCGCTTTCGCCGCCCGCGTCAGCGAACGCAGCGCGGATGACCAATGCTTGCGTCATGTGCGCGGGGCCGCCGCGCGTCCGCGGCGTTGCGACGCCGCTAGCTCACGGCGACGTGACGACGTAGCCGCGATCGCGCAATTGCTCGACGTAGCCTTCGGGATCGAGGATTTCGCCGATCGGCAGCACCGCGAACGTGACTCGGTGCTTCGCGAGCGCAGCTTCCGCGGCCTCGAGCCATTTCGCATCGACGCGCCGCTCGAGGTCGGCCAGTCCGTGTTTGTCCGCGACGCCCGCCTTCAGCACCGCGTCGAGGCACGCCTGGTTCTGGTCGGTGTACGGCAGCTCGCGCAGCGTGACGATGTCGCCGGTCGCCCACGCGTTGCCGCGCTCCTTCATCGTCTCGACGTCGGACTCGAGCCGCGTCAGCGTTCGGCGAAAGCACTCGACGTCATCGAGCGTCGCGCCGGCGAACTCGCGCAGCGCCTGCTTCGGCGCGGCGATCGTGTGCTTGATGCGCGGCTTGTTGACTGGCACGTCGTGCTTGCGCGCCGCCTTCTCGACGACGCGCGTGACGATGTCGTCGAAGCTCATGCCGGAGCGCTCGATCGCCTTCTCGTAGAGTGTCCACGCCGCGATGATCGGCCGGCGCTTCTCGACCGAGTTGTTGCGCTTGAGATGCACGCGCTTCAATGCGAGCCAGCGTTCGTAGAGGTCTGCAGGCACGACGTCGACAAGGCGCCGGCCGTCGGGATTGTTTCGCGCCTTGAGCAGCGACGGTACGAGGAACAGCGCGCGCAGGCGGCCGCCCTCGACGTTGATCTGCGCAGAAGGCGTCATCAGCACTTCCTGCGATTGCGCGATCTTCTCGACGACCTCGCGCGACTCCCACGTCATGCGCTTCGGCAGCGGACGCAGCGTGCCGAGGATCCACATCGTGCGGTTGTCCTTCGTGACCTGCCAGAGCCCCGGGCCCGGTTGCACGCCGCTGACGACGACCGTTTCGAGCGTGCGCGCGGCGGGCTCCGGCTCGTCGGCCGCAAAGGCCGCGCAGGTCGCGAAGAACATCAACAACGCAGCAACGAACGGGAGGATCAGCGGCACGTCGGCTCCGGCTCACGGGACAGATGCGGGACGGTACGGGCATGCCGGCCGCGCGCGCCCCTCCCATTCGGCATCCCCGCGGGCTCGACGCGCAGGATTGCCGACGGCGCGGCGATCCCGCAGAGTGCCCCGGATGAAGATCGCGACCTACAACATCAACGGCGTCCGCGCGCGGCTCTCGCGATTGCTCGAGTGGCTCGAGCGCGAGCAGCCCGACGTCGTCTGCCTGCAGGAATTGAAGGCGCTCGACGGAATGTTTCCGGCCGCCGAGATCCGCGACGCGGGCTACGGTTCGATCTGGAAAGGACAGCGCTCGTGGAACGGCATCGCGATCCTCGCGAAGGGGACCGCGCCGATCGAGTCGCGCCGCGCGCTGCCGGGCGACGACGCCGACGAGCAGAGCCGCTATCTCGAAGCCGCGGTCGGCGGGATCATCGTCGGCTGCCTCTACCTGCCGAACGGCAATCCGCAGCCGGGGCCGAAGTTCGACTACAAGCTCGCGTGGTTCGAGCGCCTGATCCGGCACGCGAAATCGCTCTACGCAAGCGGCCATCCGGTCGTGCTCGCGGGCGACTACAACGTCGTGCCGACGGACTTCGACATCTACAACCCGCGCTCGTGGCTCAAGGATGCGCTGCTGCAGCCCGAGAGCCGCGAGTGTTACCAGCGCATGCTCGCGCAGGGATGGATCGATTCGATCCGGCACCTCCACCCCGACACGCCGATCTACACGTTCTGGGACTACTTCCGCCAGCACTGGCAGCGCAATGCGGGCCTGCGCATCGACCACCTGCTGCTCAATGCCGAGCTCGCGCCGCGGTTGCGCGCCGCGGGCGTCGACACGTGGGTCCGCGACCGGCCCGGTGCGAGCGACCACGCACCGACGTGGATCGAGCTCGGTGCCGCGGGCTCGACGCGCCGCAAGCCTGCCGCGCGCAAGACCCCCGCGAAACCCTCGGCGAAGGCGAAGCCTCGCAGCGGGAAGGCCGCGAAAGCGGCGCCGCGCCGCAGGTCGCCGCCACGGTGACGCCGCGATGCGGTGAGGCGGGGCGCGCAGCCGCCGGCTTCAGCGCGTGCTCTATCCTTGTCCGTTCGCCCACCCGGAAGCGTGCCATGTTCCCGACCCGACGCCTCGCCCTCGCCGCCCTGCTGATCGTGACCCTCGCCGCGTGTCGCGACGAGGTCGCCGCGCCGCCTTCGACGGCCGAGGTCGCGCCGGCACCAGTCGCTACCGTCGAGGAAGCGGCGGCGCGCAACGGCCCCGAGCTCGGCAGCTTCGGGATCGACACGGCCGGCATGGACACGACCGTGAAACCCGGGGATGACTTCCACGCGTACGCCAACGGCAACTGGGTGCGCAATACGCCGATCCCGGCCGACCGCTCGCGTTACAGCATGTTCACGCTGCTGACCGAGAAAGCGCTCGCGCGCACGCGCGTGATCGTCGAGGACGCAGCGGCAAGGGACGCGGCCACGGGTGCCGAACGCAAGGTCGGCGACTACTACGTCGCGTTCATGGACCAGGCCGGGATCGAGGCAAAAGGCCTCGCATCGCTGAAGCCCGAGCTCGACGAGATCGCGGGGATCGCCGACAGGATGCGGCTCGCCGTGCTGCTCGGCGGCTCGCTGCGCGCCGACGTCGACCTGCTCAACTCGACCGACTACTACACGGATCGACTGTTCGGGCTGTGGGTGTCGCAGCACCTCGACCGTCCGGCCGAGGTCGCGCCGTATCTCGTGCAGGGCGGGCTCGGCCTGCCCGATCGCGATTTCTATCTCGAAGGCGGTCGCTACGAGGCGATCCGGCAGCAGTACGCCGCGTACATCGCGCAACTGCTGTCGCTCGCCGGCAGTGCCGACGCCGAGGCGAAGGCCGCGCGGATCGTCGCGCTCGAGACGGCGATCGCGCGCGTGCACGCGACGCAGCTCGAGACCAACGACGTCAAGCGCGGCGCGAACTACTGGAAGCGCGAGGAGTTCGCGACGCGCGCACCCGGGCTCGACTGGAATGCGTTCTTCGAGGCCGCAGGGCTTTCCTCCCAGCCCGAATTCATCGTCTGGCAGCCCGGCGCCGTCACCGGGATCGCGTCGCTCGTCGGTTCCGAGCCGCTCGCGACCTGGCAGGACTACCTCGCGTTCCATGCGATCGACCGCGCCGCGCCGTACCTGCCGAAGGCGTTCGTCGATGCGCGCTTCGCGTTCCGCGATTCGGTGCTCGAAGGCACGCCGCAGCAGCAGGAGCGCTGGAAGCGCGCGCTCAATTCCGTCAACGACGCGCTCGGCGAGGCCGTCGGCAGCCTCTACGTCGCGAAGCACTTCACGCCGCAGACGAAGGCGCGTGCCGATGCGATGGTCGCCAACGTCATCGCGGCGTTCGACCGGCGCATCGACAAGCTCGAGTGGATGACGCCCGCGACGAAGGCGCGCGCGAAGGCGAAGCTCGCGCGGCTCGAGGTCGGCATGGGCTATCCGGCGACGTGGCGCGACTACGGCGCGCTCGAAGTGAGGCGCGACGACGCGCTCGGCAACGTCGCGCGCGCCGAGCTGTTCGAGTACCGGCGCAACCTCGCGAAGCTTGGAAAACCCGTCGACCGCGGCGAGTGGTACCTGCTGCCGCAGGAGGTCAACGCGCTGAACATACCGCTCGAGAACCGGTTGATCTTCCCGGCTGCGATCCTGGAGGCGCCGTTCTTCGACGCAGCCGCCGACGACGCGGTCAACTATGGCGCGATCGGCGGCGTGATCGGCCACGAGATCACGCACAGCTTCGATTCGAGCGGCGCGCTGTTCGACGAGACCGGCCGCCTCGCGAACTGGTGGACGCCGGAGGACCTCACGCGCTTCGAGGCCGCCGGTGCGGCGCTCGCGGCGCAATACGACGCGTACAAGGCGTTCCCGGACCTGTCGCTCAACGGCAAGCTCACGCTCGGCGAGAACATCGCCGACGTCGCGGGGCTCGCGACCGCGCACGATGCGTACGTGCTTTCGCAGGAAGGCAAGCCGCCGGTCGTGCTCGACGGCCATACGGCGGACCAGCGCTTCTTCCTGGGCTGGGCGCAGCAATGGCGTTCGCTCTACCGCGAGCCGGCGCTGCGCAACGCGATCGTGACGAACGTGCACGCACCGGGCGAATACCGCGCCGCGACCGTGCGCAACCTCGACGCGTGGTACGACGCGTTCGACGTCGGCGCCGACGCGGCGAGATACCTCGCGCCGGAGGCGCGGGTCAAGGTGTGGTGAGCGATCGAAACGGCCCGTCGTTCTGCGAACTTCGTTGAACACCGACGACCCCGATTTCCTCGAGCGCCTGCGCGCCGCGACCGAGCTGCTCGAAGCCGTCGCGGCGGATCGCATCTGCTCGGAACGGGTCCCGAAGGACGACTGGAAGCGGCTCAAGCAGTCGGTCGCGCGCGTGCACGCGCCCGATCGCACCGCACGGCGCATGCGCCGCAGCGTGCTCAAGCGCACGACGCGCGAGGACAAGCACCGCCGCGACGACGAGGTGCTCCACTCGACGGGAATCCGCGAGTTGCGCCGTCGTCCGGTGTTCACGACGCCGAACTATTTTCCGCCCGAAGGATTCGTCGCGCAGGACCGTGACGCCGACGAGTCGGAGCGTCGCGAGGCGGTCGAGCCGCTGCACTGCTACGTCTGCAAGCAGAAATTCTCGCGCATCGACCGCTTCTACGACCAGCTCTGCCCCGAGTGCGCGGCGTTCAATTTCGCCAAGCGCACCGAGCTCGCGGATCTTTCGGGCCGCGTCGCGTTGTTGACCGGCGGGCGCGTCAAGATCGGATACCAGGCGGGGCTCAAGCTGTTGCGCTGCGGCGCGCACCTCATCGTCACGACGCGGTTCCCGCGCGACTCGGCGCAACGCTACGCGAAGGAACCCGATTTCGACCAGTGGGGGCACCGGCTCGAGATCTTCGGGCTCGACCTTCGCCACACGCCGAGCGTCGAGGCGTTCTGCCGCGAGCTCGTCGCGACGCATCCGCGGCTCGACTTCATCGTCAACAACGCGTGCCAGACGGTGCGCCGACCGCCCGAGGTCTACGCGCACATGATGGCCGGCGAGACCGCCGCGTTGCGCGAGATGCCGGAGCACGCGCGTTCGCTCGTCGGCCGTTACGAGGGACTGCGCAGCTACGAGGGAATCGACGCACCCGGTGCGATGCAATCGGCGAGCGCGAAGCTCGCGGATCTCGCCGGGCTCACGCACGCCGCGGAGCTGTCGCAGGTGCCGCTGCTGCCCGACGAGCTGCTCGGCCAGAAACACCTGTTTCCCGACGGACAGCTCGACCAG
>DATLNY010000060.1:0-3545 GCA_035536495.1 Candidatus Saccharimonadia bacterium
CGAGTCGCCGGCCGGCGAGGGCGAGCAGCACCGCTGGTGCGCCGAGTGCGTCGTCAGCGGCGAGGCGGTCGACCGCCTCGCGCTGAAGGCCACGCTGCTCGGGCTGCCGCTGACGAGCCTCGTTCTCGCCGGCACGCGCGAAAAGGTGCGCGTCCACGCGCACGTCGACGCGCCGGCACTGCTGTTCGACGCCTGCGCAGCGCACGGCCGCGTATCGAGCCAGAAGGCCGACGACATGCAGCGCCAGGTCGCGAGCTCGCACCAGCCGCGCGAACGCGTTGCAATCGTCATCGACTCCGGCGCCGACGTGCCGTCGGAGCTGCTCGAGCAGCTCGATATCCACGTCGTGCCGGTGCGGATCAGCATCGGCTCGCGCGACTACCTCGACAAGGTGTCGCTGTCGCCGCGCAAGTTCTATCGCGAGCTGCGCGACAGCCCGATTCCGCCGCGCACCTCGCAACCGCCGCCGGGCGACTTCCGCCGGCTGTTCGAGTTCCTGCTGTCGCATCATCGCGACCTCGTCTACGTCGGCCTGTCGCGGGCGCTGTCGGGGACGCTGCAGTCGGGCGAATCGGCCGCAGCGCGCGTCGATCCGCTGCACGCGCGCGTCGTCGACACGAACCACGGCTCGGTCGCGCAGGCACTGCTCGCGATCGATGCAGCCGAAGCCGCGGCCGCCGGCTACGGCGCCGACGAGATCATCGCGCGAGTGCGGGCCGGCAGCCGCGAGACCGCGCTGTACGCGGTCGTGCGCGACCTGAGCTACGGCGTGCGCGGCGGACGCGCGCCGAAGATCGTCGCGCCGCTCGCGCGCATCACGCGCTGCGTTCCGATCGTGCGCAGCACGCCGAGCGGCAGGCTCGGGCTCGGCGGGCTCCTCTGGGGTCGCGGCGACATCCCGCGCCGATTCGCCGCCGCGGTCGCGCGCAACCTCGATCTCGACCGCGAATACCGGATCATCGTCGGCCATTGCGACGCGGCCGAGGACGCCGAGACGCTCAGCGCCGCGTTGCGCTCGCGCATCCCGCGCCTCGAGCAGGCCTGGACGATCGAGGCCGGCGGCGCGATCGGCGTCCACGCGGGGCCAGGCTCGCTGCTCGTCGGCGTGATGCCGCACCGGCCGCTGCGCGCCGGCCTGCGGGCATGAGCATCCTCCTGCTCGCGAAGTTGCTCGTCGCGTACCTGCTCGGCTCGGTCTCGGGCGCGCTGCTCGTCGGGCGGCTGCGCAACGTCGACATCCGCACGCTCGGCAGTGGCAACGCCGGTGGCACCAACGCGTTCCGGACGCAGGGTCTAGCGTTCGCCGCGGCGGTCGTCGCGATCGACGTCGGCAAGGGCGTGCTCGCCACGGGCATCGGCGTGCTGCCGGTCGGCCTCGTGACGCCGTCGCCGCTCGCACAGGCGCTCGCGTGCGGGTACGCGTGCGCGATCGGGCACGTCTGGCCCGTGTTCCACGGCTTCCGCGGCGGCAAGGGCGCCGCGACGCTGGCCGGCGCGCTGATCGCGGTCGCGCCCGGCGCGACCGTCCTGCCAATGATCGTCTGGCTCGCGACGCTCGTGGCGACGGGATACGTCGGGCTTTCGACCGTGCTCGCGGCGGCGTCGCTGCCGCTCGTGCTGCTGCTCCTCGCGTCGGGGCGCACGTTCGCGCCGTACATGCTGTTCGGGCTCGCGTCGGCCGCGCTGATCGTGTTCACGCACCGCGAGAACCTCAAGCGCATGCGCGCCGGCACGGAGCATCGCTTCGAGCGCGCGCGCCTGCTCGGCCGGCTCGACGGCGACGATCCGAAATGAGCGCGGAGCGCGTGCTGCGGGCGCTCGGCGCCGGCACGGAGCTGTCAGGTGCCGCGCTCGCGCAGCACCTGTCGGTGACGCGCGCGGCGATCTGGAAGCAGGTGATGCGCCTTCGCGCGCTCGGCGTGCCGGTCGAAGCCGTCGCGGGTCGCGGCTATCGCCTCGCGCGCCCGGTCGAGCTGCTCGATGCGGCGCGGATCGAGGCTGGCCTCGGCGCCGGCGCGCGGTCCTGTGCGCGTGGCGTGACCGTCGCGTTCGAGCTCGACTCGACCAACAGCGAGCTGTTGCGCCGCCCGCCGGGTACCGCGCACGGCGAGGTCTGCCTCGCCGAATACCAGCATGGCGGCCGCGGCCGTCGCGGGCGGCGCTGGCACTCGCCGCTCGCTGCGAACCTCTACGGATCGGTCGGCTGGCGGTTCGAGTCCGGCGCTGCGGCGCTCGGGGGCCTGAGCCTCGCCGTCGGCGTCGCCGCGCTGCGCGCGCTCGAACGCTGCGGCGTGACCGGCGTGGAGCTCAAGTGGCCGAACGACCTCGTCGCCGGCGGCGACAAGCTCGGCGGCGTGCTGATCGAGCTCGGCGGCGAGATCACCGGACCGTGCGATGCGGTCATCGGCGTCGGCATCAACGTCGCGATGCCGCCGTGCACCGCGGACGCGATCGACCAGCCATGGACCGACGTCGCGACGCTCGCGCCGGGCACGACGCGCGAAGCACTCGCGATCGCGCTGTTCGACGAATTGCTGCCGGCGCTGTCGCGCTACGAACGGGACGGGTTCGCGCCATTTCGCGCCGCATTCGAGCGCGCCGATGCGTTGCGCGGCCGGGAGATCCGCCTGGATCCCGGACGGGGCGTGCTCGCCGGCACGGCGCTCGGCGTCGACGAGCACGGCTTGCTGCGCGTGCTCGTCGACGGGATCGAGCAGCGCTTCGCGAGCGGTGAAGCGAGCCTGCGCGTGCGATGACCCGGCTGCTCGTCGACATCGGCAACAGCCGGCTCAAATGGACGCGATCGAGCGATGCCGCGCCCGGCCCGGTCGTCGCGCACGCGCTCGACGAGTCGCTCGGCGATGCGCTGCCGGGCGCCTGGGTCGGCGAGGTCGACGAGGTCTGGATCGCGAGCGTCGCCTCGCCCGCGCGCACCGCGGAGGTCGTGGCGGTCGCGGCGCGCGCCTGGCCGCGCGCGCGGATCGAGGTGCCTGCGACTCCCGCACAGGCGTGCGGCGTCGTCAACGCGTACGACGAGCCCGGGCGGCTTGGCATCGACCGGTTCCTCGCGCTCGTCGGCGCCTGCGCGAGGCACGACGGGCCGGTGCTCGTCGCGAGCCTCGGCACGGCGCTCGCGATCGATGCGCTCGCGCGCGCCGGCCGGCACCTCGGGGGGCTCATCACGCCTTCGCCCGACACGATGCGCACCGCGGTGCTCGGCTCGACCGCGCGGACCGCATTTCGTGGCACGCCCGATATCGCCGATTTCGGCCGTTCGACCGAGGCGTGCCTGCACTCCGGGACCTGGCTCGCGGCCGCCGCGCTGGTCGATCGCGCCGCGGCACGGCTCGCCGTGATCGCGCAGGAGCCGGTCAGCGTGCTGGTCGCCGGCGGCGGCGCGCCGACGCTCTCGCCGCTGCTCGGCGTTGCGCACGAGCTCGTGCCCGCGCTCGTGCTCGAAGGCCTCGCGAGGTTTGCGCAGTCGGCCCGATGATGCCGTCGCGGCCATGCGGCGGATCGATTCCCCTCTCCCTCCGGGAGAGGGG
>DATLNY010000061.1:0-3722 GCA_035536495.1 Candidatus Saccharimonadia bacterium
ACCAGGATCGCGCCGTCCATCTGCGCGGCTCCCGTGATCATGTTCTTGACGTAGTCGGCATGCCCCGGGCAGTCGACGTGCGCGTAATGGCGCTGCGGCGACTCGTACTCGACGTGCGCGGTCGCGATCGTGATCCCGCGCGCCTTCTCTTCCGGCGCCGCGTCGATCTGGTCGTATGCCTTGAACTCGCCGCCGAAACGCTCCGCGCCGACCTTCGTCAGCGCCGCCGTCAGCGTCGTCTTGCCGTGGTCGACGTGGCCGATCGTGCCCACGTTGACGTGCGGCTTCTTGCGTTCGAATTTACCCTTAGCCATTGCGATCGACCCTTGGCAGCTTGCTGGTTGGACGGAAAACTGATTCGTGGTGGTGCTCACGACTGGAATCGAACCAGCGACCTCCTCCTTACCAAGGAGGTGCTCTACCGACTGAGCTACGTGAGCGGTGTTGCCGTGTTCTTTCGCCCGGAGCGGTGATCCGGGCGAGCCTTGCGTCGCGGCGAGCGACCAATGGAGCGGGAGACGGGAATCGAACCCGCACTAACGGCTTGGAAGGCCGAAGTTCTACCATTGAACTACTCCCGCACCGCGCGGACCTGCTGCTGCACCTCGATACTGGTTCGATCCATCGGTACGCGCGCATCGCGCGCGATTCTGGTGGAGGGAGGTGGATTCGAACCACCGAAGGCGTAAGCCAGCAGATTTACAGTCTGCCCCCGTTGGCCGCTTGGGTATCCCTCCGCAAAGAGCCGGCTATTTTCAGAGGGTGCACCCAGTAAGTCAAGGAGTTACCGGCACAAGTCCCCGGGCCGCGGCCCGTGGCGGTACCCCGCGGGCGGTTTTTCGAGGCGTTGCCGAGGCGCTCTGTGTGGACCGCGGGGGCTCGATATATAAGGTCGCAGCATTGGGAACCCATCCCAGCGGCCCGCCCCGCATGCCATCGCTTGCCCCTGCACCCCCGAAGTTGAACTTGTCCAGCGGACGCGGCCGCCAGCGATCGACCGGTCGGGCGGGCTGAAATTCCGATGCGCGTCGTCTACGGTCCCGAGCAGCTTGCCCCCGCGCAGGGCTATTCGCCGAGCGCAGCGAAACCGGGACCCGTCGTGGCGGCGTGGCGCCGCATCGATGCGACGCTCGAGCTCGTGCCGCCGCGGCCGGTTTCGATCGACGAGCTCGCGCTCGCCCACGCCCGCGACTACGTCGAGGCCGTGCTCGACCTGCGCGTACCGAACGGCTTCGGCACGATCGACGCCGGCGTCGCGCGCTCGCTGCCTTACACGAGCGGCGCGATGCTGACGGCGGCGCGTCTCGCACTTCGCGATCGCCGTATCGTCGCCGCGCCGGTGTCGGGCTTCCACCACGCCGGCTGGGACCACGGCGGCGGCTTCTGCACGTTCAACGGGCTGATGGTCACGGCGCGCGTGCTGCTCGCCGAGCGCGCAGTGCAGCGGATCGGCATCCTCGATTACGACTACCACTACGGCGACGGAACCAACGACATCCTTCGCACGCTCGGCGGCGAGGGCGTCGTGCACTACACCGCCGGCGCGGAATACGACCACCCCGCGCAGGCGGAGGAATTCCTCGCCGCGATCGAGCGACACCTCGAGCTGATGGCGTCCTGTGAGCTCGTGCTCTACCAGGCCGGCGCCGACCCGCACGTCGACGATCCGCTCGGCGGCTTCCTGACGACCGCGCAGCTCGCGCTGCGCGATGAGCGTGTGTTCGACGGATTGCGCCGGCGCGGGATCGCGGTCGCATGGAACCTCGCGGGTGGTTACCAGTCGCCGCTCGAGAAGGTCATCAGGATCCACGAGAACACGTATCGCGCCGCGTGCGCGCCCGATTGATGCGCGCTCGATTGATCCAGGCCGGCGGCGCGCGCACACTCGGCCGGGGTCCCACGCGGGGTCGAGCCGATGCAACGCCGCGCATTCCTTGCCGCAACGATCGCCGCGCTGCTCGCGGCACGCCACGCCAACGCGCAGTCGCCTCAACCGCTCCCGGCGCTGGCGAGGACCGCGAAGCCGAAGCGCATCGTCGTCATCGGCGCGGGTCTCGCCGGCCTCGCCGCCGCCCTCGAGCTCGACGCCGCAGGTCACGATGTCACGATTCTCGAAGCCAGTGGCCGCGCCGGCGGGCGCGTGCGCACCTGGCGCGAATCGTTCGCGGACGGGCTCTACGGTGAAGCGGGCGCCGCGCGGATACCGCCTGCCCACGACCTCACGCTCGGCTATGCGAAGCGCTTCGGCCTGTCGTTCGTGCCGTTCTATCCGGCGAACGGGATCGTCCACGACGTCTTCGGCGACGAGGTCGCCTCGTATCCGATCCACGGCACGCCCGATCTTGCGAGGCTGAAGCTCGCATTGACGCCACGCGAGCGCGCGATGGGCTACGCCGCGCTCGGCGACGCGACGCTCGCACCGCTCGTCGCGAAGATGGGGGATCCCGCTTCCGCCGACTGGCCGCCACCGGCGCTCGCGGGCCTCGACCGCTACACGCTGAAGGAGTGGCTCGCGGAGCAGGGCTGGAGCGAGGATTCCAGCCGCTTGTTCTCGGTCGGCTTCGAGGACCTCGAGGGCGAGTGGTTCGGACTGCTGTGGGTACTGCGCGAGATCATGATGTCGCCGACGTCGGGTGCCGCGCTCGTCCGGATCGACGGCGGCAACGACCAGTTGCCGCGCGCGTTCGCCGCGGCGCTGTCGGGGCGGATCCGATACGGCCACGAGGTCACGGCACTCGCGCAGGACGAGAGCGGCGTCACGATCCGCGTGCGCGATCGCGAGCCGGTGCGCGCGGACCGCGCGATCGTCGCGATCCCGTACAGCGTGCTGCGTTCGGTCGCGATCGAATCGCCGATCCGCGCAGGCAAGCGCCGCGCGATCGAGCAGCTTCCGTACGTCTCGCTGTCGCGCGTCGCGCTGCAGGTGCGCGGCCGCGACTGGCTGCCGCGCGGCGCGAGTGGTTTCGCGCGGACCAAGCTGCCTTCCGAGGTGTGGCTGTTCTCGCACGCGACGCGCTCGTCGCGCGACATCGTGCAGGTCTACATCAAGGGCAACGCCTCGCAGCAGCTCGGCGCGATGGGCGAAGACGACCGCGTCGCGTACGCGACCGCGCACGTCGAATCGATCTTCCCCGGATTCCGCCACGCGGTCGAAGGCGGCACGAGCATCTGGTGGGACCGCGAGCCGTGGGCGCGGGGCGCGCACGCGGCGCTCGCGCCCGGGCAGACCACCGAGCTGCTGCCGCACATCGCGACCGCCGAGGGGCGCCTGCACTTCGCCGGCGAGCACGCGTCCGCATTCCACGGCTGGATGCAGGGCGCGCTCGCGTCGGGCCGACGCGCTGCGCTCGAGGCGGCATCTGCCTGACTCATCGACGAACCGGAGCCATCGAATGACGCACACGCCGCTCGCCCTGCTCGTGATCTGCCTGATCGTTGCGCCCGCACGGGCGGCGGAGACGCCGCGCAAGGTCGAGTTCCTGAATTCGCCCGAGGCGGCAAAAATGGGATTTCCGTTCTCGCAGGCGGTGCGCGCCGGCGACACGCTCTATCTTTCCGGGCAGATCGGCATCGACCCTGCGACCGGCAAGCTCGTCGCGGGCGGCATCGAGCCCGAGACGCGGCGCACGATGCAGAACATCAAGGAAGCGCTCGAGGCGCACGGCCATTCGCTCGTCGACGTCGTCAAGTGCACCGCGATGCTCGCGGACATCGCCGAGTGG
>DATLNY010000062.1:0-3908 GCA_035536495.1 Candidatus Saccharimonadia bacterium
TCGCTGCCGGATCCGACAACGGAACCGGCACGATCTGCGGCGACGACGAGGCAATCACCGTCAGCCCGCCGTCGAACGTCCACGACTGGCGACGCGCGTAGCGATTCGTGAGGAAGTCGGCGTCGCCACGTCGCCATTCCACCAACGCCGTATACCGATGCATGACCAGAACCTCGGAGGGGCAGGACCAACGCGCTCTGACGAAGCGCGGTCCGGACTCGGACGGGTGGCCTCGGTCCGAAACGCTCACAGACAGGGATGTCTGTGAGCAGCCTACACGGATGTATTCACGGCGTGTTTCGGACCGAGGCCACCCGTCCGAGTCCCATCGACGCCACCGCAAAGAACAGGCGTTGCGGCGCGCCGAGGAGTTACCAGATATCGACGCGCGTCTTGTTGACCATCGGATCGCCGGCCCTACAACCGAACGCCTTCGCGAACGCCGGCATGTTCGAGACCGGCCCGATCACGCGGAAATTCGACGGCGAATGCGGGTCGGTGTTGACCTGCAGCTTCAGCGCCTCGTCGCGGTAGTTGCGCCGCCACGCTTGGGCCCACGACAGGAAGAAGCGCTGGTCCGGCGTCAATCCGACGATCTTCTCGCGCTTCTTCGCCTGCTCGGTCAGCTGGAACGCGTCGTACGCGACGAGCAGCCCACCGAGATCCCCGATGTTCTCTCCGAGCGTCAGCTTGCCGTTGACCTTGAGCTCGTCGATCGCGGTGTAACCGCCGAACTGTTCGACGAGCTTCGCCGTGCGCTCCTCGAACTGCTTGCGGTCGCTCTCGGTCCACCAGCTCGTCATGTTGCCCTGCGCATCGAACTTCGAGCCCTGGTCGTCGAAACCGTGCATCAGCTCGTGCCCGATCACGCCGCCCATCGCGCCGTAGTTGACCGCATCGTCGATCGTCGGATCGAAGAACGGCGGCTGCAGGATCGCCGCGGGGAACACGATCTCGTTCTGGAGCGGGTTGTAGTACGCGTTGACGGTCTGCGGCGTCATCTGCCACTCGGCCCTGTCGACCGGCTTGCCGATCTTCGCGTACTGGCGCTTCGCCTCGAACGCCGTGCCCGCGAGCACGTTCTCGAGGTAATGCCTCTGCGCGACCTCGAGCCCGGAGTAGTCGCGCCACGTATCGGGATAGCCGATTTTCGGCGTGAACGTCGCGAACTTCTCCATCGCCTTCTGCTTCGTGTCGCCGCCCATCCACTCGAGGTTCTCGAGCCGGCCCTTCAACCCGACCTTGAGGTCGTTGACGAGCTCGAGCGCCTTCGCCTTCGCCTGCGGCGGGAACGTGCGCTCGACGTAGAGCTGGCCGAGCGCCTCGCCGAGGTTGGCCGAGGTCGCATCCATCGCGCGCTTCCAGCGTGGGCGCAGCTCCTTCGCGCCGGTCAGCGTCTTGCCCTCGAACTCGAACGACTCGTCGACGAACGCCTTCGACAGGTACGGCGCGGCGAAATCGACGACGTTCCACCGCAGGTAGGCCTGCCATTGTGGGGTCGGCACGTCACCGAGCATCTTGTCGACCTCGGCGAAGAAGCCGGGCTGCGCGAGCGAAAACGATTCCTGCTCGACGCCGACCGTGCGCAGGTAGGCCGACCACGGAAAGTTCGGCGTCTGCTCATCGGCCGCGGCGACCGTCACGATGTTGTAGTAGTTGCCCGGATCGCGCATCGCGACCTGGTCCATCGAGGCCTTCGCGAGCCGCGTCTCGAGCGTGAGCACCGTCCGTGCCTGCTGCTTCGCTTCCGCGGCCGGCACGCCCGCGAGCACGAGCATGCGCTCGACGTGCGCGACGTACTTGTCGCGCATCGCCTTCGACTCGGCGTCGTCCTTCAGGTAGTACTCGCGCTCGGGCAGGCCGAGGCCGCCCTGCGTCGCGTATGCGATCACCTGCGACGAATTCTTGAGATCGGCCAGCGCGCCGAAATTGAACAATCCCTGCAGGCCTTTCGCGTGCCACTCGCGCAACAGCTTCGCGACGTCGGCGTTGGTCTTCAGTGCGTCGACCTGCGCGAGCATCGGTGCGAGCGGCTTCGCGCCGGCCTTCTCGATCGCGGCCACGTCCATCGCGCTTGCGTAGAAATCACCGATCTTCTGCGCGTTCGATCCGGGTGCCGCCTTCGTCTTCGCGGTGTCCTCGAGGATGTCCTTCAGGATCTCGAGGTTGCGCTCACGCAGTTCCGAGCCGATGCCCCAGGTCGAGTACTCCGGCGGGACCGCGTTCGAGGCGAGCCATCCACCGTTGGCGTACCGGTAGAAATCGACGCACGGCGAGACCTTCGTGTCGAAGTTCCTCGCGTCGAGCCCGCGTTCGTTCGTGTACGCGGACGCGCCGACGGAAAACGTGAGCGCAATTGCCGCGGCGAGCGGCGCGAGTCGGATACGCATCTTTGGAGCTCCAGACAGGGGATCCTCGCGGGACGGCGAGAGGCGGGACCGTAGGCGCGGCATTGCTCCGCACAAAGTGTCGAAGGTCACATTCTCCGGCCGAAAGGCTTCGTCGGCGGAGAACGCTTCACTTTTGCTACCACCGGGCGCGAACGAGCAGCTGCCAGCCCGTGAAGCCGAGCTCGGCCGAGCCGTCGTAGCCCTGGCTCGAAAGATCGGCGTCGATGCGGGTGCGCGCATGCCGAAGTGCAAAACCGAGGTGATCCCACGGATACCACTCGACGCCGATCGCGCTGTCCCAGATCCGCGCGTCGCCCGCGCTGACGGAGTGCCTGAACGTCGCGACGTCGGCGGTCAGCCGCAGCTGCTCGTTGAACGCATGCGCGTACGAGAGCCCGAGCTTCGGCGCGAGCAGCGCTTCGCCATCCTTGCGCTCCAGGTCGATCGATCCGATGTCGTCGACGACGACGGTGCCCGACAGCGCGGTGTCGACGCCGATCCGGACGATCCCGGCGACGCCACCGAGCGCATTGCGCCGCGACAGCCACGCCCAGTACGTGTAGTCGAGCTCGAGCACCTTGACCGCGAGCGTCCCGTCGAGCGTCGCGCCGACCGGATAGAGGACACCGCCGTGGTCGACGTCGGCGTTGAGCGTGCGGCTCGTACCGCGGTCGTGGTCGAACCACGCACCGCGCACGGTATGGCGCTCGAACGGCCGCCACGAGAGCTCGAGGAACGTCAGCCCCGTGCTCGACGAGGTGCCGTAGTTGCGCGAGTGGGCCGATTCGTCGGCGGTGCGCTTGACCGTCGCTTCCGCGCTGAGGTCGGTCGCGTATCCGCCGATCGACACGGCGAGGCGATCGAGCGCGAGCGTGTCTTCGGCCTGCAGCGGGAAAGCGGCGAGCGCGGCGACGAGCGATGCAGCGAAGCGAGCCGTGGACACGAAGCGAGCTTAGCCCGCGGCGTGGCCGGCGAACGTTAAACGGTACGCAACCGGGCTCGGCGTTTCGCTGCCGTTCGGGAAACTCGTTGCAGTTTCGTTACGGGGCGCGAATGCGGATCGCCGCGTCGCGTGCCACACGTCCGCATCACGCCGCGTGGCGCGACGCCTTCTTGCGGTCGTTCTCGGTCAGCGCCTTCTTGCGCAGCCGGATGCCCTTCGGCGTCACCTCGACGAGCTCGTCGTCCTCGATGAACTCGAGCGCCTGCTCGAGGCTCATCTTGATCGCGGGCACGAGCGTCAGTGCGTCGTCCTTGCCGGCCGCGCGGAAGTTCGTGAGCTGCTTGCCTTTCAGCGCGTTGACGGTGAGGTCGTTGTCCTTCGCGTGGATGCCGACGAGCTGGCCCTCGTAGATCTCGGTGCCGGCATCGATCAAGAGGCGGCCGCGCTCCTGCAGCGCGTAGAGCGCATACGCAGGCGAGGGACCCTGGCCGTTCGAGATCATCACGCCGTTCTGGCGCTTCGCGATCGCGCCTTCGGCCTTCGGGCCGTAATGGTCGAACACGTGGAAGAACAGG
>DATLNY010000063.1:0-8058 GCA_035536495.1 Candidatus Saccharimonadia bacterium
CGTGCTGCTGCGCGACCAGCCCTCGCTCGTGCGGAGGCCGGTGCTCGAAATCCCCGGGCGCGATGTCACCATCGGCTTCACCGACAAACTCTACGCGGCGTTGTTCCCGGCGTTACCGAAGGGCGCTTCGACGTGAGCGAAGTCCTCGACCTCACGATCGAGCTGTGCCGGCGCGAGTCGATCACGCCCGACGACGCGGGCTGCCAGGCGCTCGTCGCCGCGCGATTGCGCGACGCAGGGTTCGAGGTCGAGTCGCTGCGTTACGGCGCGGTCGACAACCTCTGGGCGCGCCACGGCGACGGCGCGCCGGTCGTCGTGCTGCTCGGCCACACCGACGTCGTGCCGACCGGGCCGCGCGAGCGGTGGTCGAGCGCCCCTTTCGAGCCGACGATCAGGGACGGCCATCTCTTTGCGCGCGGCGCCGCCGACATGAAAGGTTCGGTCGCGGCGATGACGCTCGCGGCGCACGCGTTCGTGCGCGCGAATCCCGCGCATCGCGGCACGGTCGCGATGCTGCTGACGAGCGACGAGGAGGGCGATGCGCGCGACGGCGTCCGCCGCGTGCTGGAAACCTTCGCGGCACGCGGGCAGCGCATCGATCACTGCATCGTCGGCGAGCCGTCCTCGAGCGCGACGCTCGGTGACGTCATGCGCGTCGGGCGTCGCGGCTCGCTGCATGGCCACCTCGAGGTGCACGGACTGCAGGGCCACGTCGCGTTTCCCGACAAGGTGCGCAATCCGATCCACATCGCGGCGCCCGCGCTCGCGGCGCTCGCGGCACGGCGCTGGGACGAGGGCGACGCGATCTTTCCGCCGACGAGCTTCCAGGTCTCGAACGTGCACGCAGGGACCGGCGCGTACAACGTCACGCCGGGCGAGCTGCGGGCCGACTTCAATTTCCGCTTCAATCCGAAGACGGGCGAGCAGGCCTTGCGGCGCGAGGTCGAGGCGATCCTCGCAGCGCACGGGCTCGACTACTCGCTCGAATGGGACTGCTCCGGCGAGCCGTACCACACGGTCGGCCGCACGCTCGTCGATGCCGTCACTGCCGCCGTGCTCGAGATCACCGGCACGTCGCCGCGTCCCGACACCGGTGGCGGCACGTCCGACGGGCGCTTCGTCGCGAAAACCGGTGCGGAAGTCGTCGAGCTCGGACCGATCAACGCGACGATCCACCAGATCGACGAGCACGTGCGGATCGCCGACCTCGAGTCGCTCGTCGCGATCCACACGAGGATCCTCGGGCGGCTGCTCGGCTGACTCAGCGCGCGGGAACGAATTTCAGCGAGTGTTGCGCGGGGCCTGGCAGGAACGGGGTCGGCTCGCCGCGCACCCAGGCGTCGTGTCCGGCGAGGTAGTACGGCGAGAGCGGATGCCCGCTCTGTCCGCCGGGCATGTGGAAAATGCCGTCCGCTTCGCGTCCAGGCGACACGACCATGCGCTGCGATGCGCCGAACGCAGGACCCTGCGCGCGCGGCGACTGCGTGTCGCCCGGCAGCGGCTCGCGCGGCGCGTCGAGCAGCCACGCCATCCCGGGGATCGCAGCAGAAAGTGGATGCCGGATCGCCGCGACGTTGACGTCGCCCCAGGTACGCGATGCGGCATCGCCTTCGATCGCGCCGCCGACGTCGATAGCCGCGTCGAGCAGCAGCGCGTCCCAGCTCGCATGCGCGCTCGTCAGCAGATGCGCGGGGCGCTCGACGACGAGCTGCCAGGCGATCCGCTCGAGATGCGGCAGGCCGGGCAGCACGAACTCCGGATCGTGCGCGAGCATCGGCGCGGCGAGCATCGCGCGGATGCGCTCGAACACGGCGGCCCGGAACGCACGGACGTCGTCGTAGCGCCCCGACGCGGCCGTCGCGCGTGCATCGAACTCGCCGGTCGCGGCACGCAGCGACGCGAGCCTCGCGTCGTCGGAGCGCGCGACGACGCCGCGCAGCAGCTCGTGCCAGCGCGGCATCACCGCGACGCGATCGTCGAGCGCGATCGCGAGCAGGTCGCGCTCGGTGAACCGCTGCTTCGCGCGCAGCGCATCGCGGATCTGCATCGCGCGCACGCCGAGCGCGTAGCCGCCGTCCCCGACCACGTCGACGCCCGCGTCGTCGGCGACACGACCGTTCGCGCTCCACAGGCGTGAATCGGGGGGATCGAAGATTTCCGGGCGCGAGTCGGCAGCGCCGTTCCAGCCCGCGCCCGGCGTATCCCAGCGCGACGGCGCGTCGGGCTCCATCGCCGCGCGCGCGGGCACGTGGCCGCTGACGGTCCAGCCGACGTGCCCGTCGCGGTCGCCGGCGACGACGTTCTGCGGCGGCATCCCGACCGTCTTCGCAATGTCGAGCACCTCGCGTGCGCTCGACGCGCGCTCGAAGCGCGCGAGCGCGAGGTTCTGTCCGTCGGCCCGATGCGCGGTCCACGCGAGCGCGAGCGCGGTGCCGTCGTCGCGCTCGTGGACGATCGGGCCCCAGCGCGTCTCGCGCACGACGAACTCGACGGGCTCGCCGTCCTTCGTCGCAATCGACTCGCGATGCTCGATGAGCGCCTCGTCGCCCTCGGCCGTGTGGTACCGCGAGCGCGACGCATCGACGTAGCGCACGACGACCCAGTCCAGCCAGTCGCCGTAGCTGTTCGTGTAGCCCCATGCGACGTGGCCGTTGCTGCCGACGACCATCGCGGGCACGCCCGGCAGGCTCGCGCCCGTGACGTCGACCGGACGCCCGTCGTCCGAGGTGTAGCGAAAGCGCGCGCGGAACCAGATGTTCGGCACGCGCAAGCCGAGGTGCATGTCGTTCTCGACGATCGCGCCGCCGTGCTCGGTCAACGCGCCGCCGACCGCGAAGTTGTTGCTGCCGGGGCTTTCGTCGCGGAGCGAATCGACGACGGCGACGCGCGCGAGCGGCTCGACCGCAACCGTACGCAAGTCGATCTCGTCGGCGCGCGGCATCCGCGCCGGCGCACGCAGGCCGCCGAGCATCGGCGCATCCCACTCGGTCGTCGAGTCGAATACCCAGTCGACATACACGCGCGGCAGCGTCGCACGCATCGCGCCGATCGCGAGCTCGCGCGCGTTGTCCTCGTCGTGCAGGTCGAAGAACATCGCGTAGCCGACGAGCATCGAATCCTCGTCCTTCCACGGCACCGGCACGGTGCCTGTCACGAGGTACGGGAACGGCCGCGCCGCGAGCGCCGCGAGGCCCGCGTTGACGCCCGCGGTGTACGCCGCGAGCTCGGCGCGGGCCGCCGCGGGCTCGCCCTCTAGCGCGACGCGCGCACGTGCGCGGAGCCGGTGTCGGCGTTGCGCGCGATCGAGCTCGAGCGCCCCCGCGCCGAACAACTCGGAGATCTCGCCGGCGGCGAAGCGACGCATCCGATCCATCTCGAAGAACCGCTCCTGCGCGTGGACGTAGCCGAGTGCGCGCATCGCATCGGCGCGGATCTCGGCCGAAATCGTGACGGTCCCCAGCGCATCGCGCTCGGCGGTCGCGCGTGCAGTCAAGCCGCTGATCGCGATCTCGCCGTCGAGTTGCGGCAGGCTACGGCGCAGCGCGAGCCATCCCGCCGCGCTCGCGAGCAGCGCGAAGACGAGCAACGCAAGAAAAAAGCGACGCACTGCTTTCACCGTACGAACCCCGACGAGTTGTTTCCCCTCTCCCTCCGGGAGAGGGGTAGGGGTGAGGGTACGGGATCGCCGCACCGCCTCGCTTCGGCCGAACCCTCACCCCCGACCCCTCTCCCGGAGGGAGAGGGGAGACAATCAGCGCGGGCGCTCGATTCGCTCGACGCGCTGGAACCCGCGCGGCAGCTTGCCGCCACGCTGCGCGCGTGCGCCGCCGTATTCGACGAGATCGCTCCACTTCAGCGTGTACTTGCGCGCGCCGGAGTGCACCGTGACCTCGCCGCCCTCGGCGATCACGACGATGCCTGCGCAGAGCTCGTCGCGGGACTGCAGCAGCTTCTTCGGGATGTCGATGAGCTTGTTGCCCTTGCCCTTGTCGAGCTCCGGCAGCTCCGCGACCGAGAACATCAGGAGATGTCCCGCGGTCGTCGCGACGACGATGCGATCGCGTGCGGTGTCGTTCGCGACGTCGGGCGCAAGGATCCGCGCGCCTTGCGTCAGCGACACGATCTGCTTGCCGTTCTTGTTGCGCGTCACGAGCGATTCGAACGTGCCGACGAAGCCGTACCCGTGCGACGTCGCGATGACGAGCTTCGCCTTGTCGTCGGCGATCGCCGCTGCGCTGAACTGCGAGCCCGCCGGTGTCGTGAAGCGTCCGGTCAACGGCTCGCCGTGGCCCCGGGCCGACGGCAGCGTGTGCGCCGGCGTCGCGTAGGCACGCCCCTCCGTGTCGAAAAACACCGCGTTCTGGTTGGTGCGGCCCTCGACCGCGGCAAGGATCGCATCGCCCTCGCGATAAGCGAGCGCGCCGGCATCGATGTCGTGGCCCTTCGCCGCGCGCGCCCACCCTTTCTGCGACAGCACGACGGTCGTGGGCTCCGACGGCACGAGCTCGGCCTCCGACATCGCCGCAGCCGCCTCGCGCTGCACGATCGGCGAGCGGCGCTTGTCGCCGTACGTTTCGGCGTCGGCCTTGATCTCGTCGCGGACCAGCGCGGTCAGCTTCGCCTTCGACTTCAGCGTGACGCTGATCCGCGCACGCTCCTCCTCGAGCTCGTCCTGCTCGGCGCGCAGTTTCAGCTCCTCCAGCCGCGCGAGCTGGCGCAGCTTCGTCTCGAGGATGTAGTCGGCCTGCGTCTCGCTGAGGTGGAACATCGAGATGAGCCGCGCACGCGGCTCGTCCTCGGTCCGGACGATACGGATCACCTCGTCGAGGTTGAGGTAGGCGATGTGCAGCCCTTCGAGCAGGTGCAGGCGCCGCTCGAGCTTGTCGAGCCGGTGCTGCAGGCGCTTGCGGACCGTCTCGGTGCGGAACGCGAGCCACTCGACCAGCAGCGACTTCAGGTCCTTGAGCTGCGGCCGGCCGTCGAGGCCGATCATGTTGAGGTTGACGCGGAAGCTCTTCTCGAGGTCCGTCGTTGCAAACAGGTGGTTCATCATCGCGTCGGCGTCGACGCGACTCGACTTCGGCACGAGCACGATGCGGGTCGGATTCGCGTGGTCCGACTCGTCGCGCAGGTCCTCGAGCATCGGCAGCTTCTTCGCACGCATCTGCTGCGCGATCTGCTCGATGACCTTCGCAGGGGATACCTGGTGCGGCAGCGCCGTGACGACGACGTTCTCGCGCTCGACCTTGTAGACCGCGCGCGCGCGGATCGAGCCGAGGCCGGTGCGGTACATCTCGCGGATCTCGGCCTTCGGCGTGACGATCTCCGCCTGTGTCGGGTAATCCGGGCCCTTCACGTGCTCGAGCAGGTTCGACACCGTCGCGTCGGGCTCCTCGAGCAGGCGCACGCACGCAGCGGCGATCTCGCGCAGGTTGTGCGGCGGGATGTCGGTTGCCATGCCGACCGCGATCCCGGTCGAGCCGTTCAGCAGTACGTGCGGCAAGCGAGCCGGCATCCACACCGGCTCCTGCAGCGTGCCATCGAAGTTCGGCTGCCAGTCGACCGTCCCCTGGCCGAGCTCGGACAGCAGGAGCTCGGCGAACTTCGTCAGCTTCGCCTCGGTGTAGCGCATCGCCGCGAAGCTCTTCGGATCGTCCGGCGAGCCGAAGTTGCCCTGGCCCTCGATCAGCGGATAGCGGAACGAGAACGGCTGGGCCATCAGCACCATCGCCTCGTACGCGGCGCTGTCGCCGTGCGGGTGGTACTTGCCGCTGACGTCGCCGATCGTGCGCGCGGCCTTCTTCGGCTTCGACCCGGAGTCGAGACCGAGCTCGCTCATCGCATGGATGATGCGGCGCTGCACGGGCTTGAGGCCGTCGCCGAGATACGGCAACGCGCGGTCGAGCACGACGTACATCGAGTAGTCGAGGTACGCGCGCTCGGCGTAGTCCTTGAGCGGGATCTGTTCGAACCCGTGGAAGGTGGGGCGGGCGGGGGTGGCCATGCGGCGGGCGGACCGGAAAAAGAACGCGCGATTCTAGCGGCCGGGGCTGGATGCCCGGGCCGGCGGGTATGCGTCTAACGGAGTGCGCGGCGAGCGAGCCGCGCGGCGGATCACGCCTGGTCGAGCGAGGCCTTCAGCGAGCTCGAAAGCGCCGCATCGCCGCCGACGATCGACTTCCAGGAAAGCTCCTGGCCGTTGCGGCGGCCCTTCTCGACGAGCTTGAGCCCCTCGGCGCTGATCGTCAGCGTGTAGGCCTTGTCCTCGATGTCGATTTCACGCTTGAGCGGGCGGTCGAGACGCGTGGTCATGGCTGCGGGCACCGGCTTGTGAGATGGCGCGAACTATAGCGGGCCCGCGCCGGGCGTCGGCGTCCCGGGCTGGATCGGCCCCGGCGAGGGGGCGCGCGGCGTTTTCCGTTTTACAAACTCAAAACTGTGTCGCAATTGGCAATTTCACCCACAGCGCTACCGTTCGTCGGCGAGATGGCACCGCTGGCTCTCGGGACCGGCCTCGGCTGGGAGTTTATTTGTGTGAACTACATCACGTTCCTGTAAGACTGCGTTCGGGCCACAGGGGGCTTACCGTCATGGCAATTCGCGCGCTTGCGACGATTCTCGTCGCGCTCTTCTCTTACGTATTGTCGGGCCAGGCGCTCGCCTGCAGCGCGACGACGGCTTGCATCAACGAAGTCTTCGTGTCGTTCAACGGCACGCCGCAGACGATGGCCGATGAGTACCTCGAGCTCCGGGGACCGGCCGGCACTGCGTTCGCCGAGGGCACGTATTTCGTGACCCTGGAGGGCGACAAGAATGCGGGCCCCGGCAGCGTCGATTCGGTCATCGATCTCGGCGGCCTGAGCTTCGGCTCGAACGGATTCATGGTGCTCCTCGCGCAGGGCAACATCTATACCGTCAACCCGCTCGCGGCGACGTACACCAGCAACGCGCCAGGTTTCTCGGGTCTCGGCATGAACGAGCCGATCCCGCGCCAGCGCTGGTTCTCGGATCCTGGCGTCACGAACTACGAGCGGCCGAGCGCGACGTACCTGATCCTGACGGCGCCGGTGCGCCCGGGTCTCAACGACGACATCGATACGGTCGGCGGCTCCGGCAACCCGCCTCGTGGCGACGGCATCCCGGACGGCGCGGTCTACGCAAGCTGGACGATCTTTGATTCGGTTGGCGCGGCCGACAATCCGAACGGCGACTTCTCCTACGGCGCGATCAACTATCGCACCGGCGGGTCGAGCGGCATCGGCATCACAGTGCCAATCACGGCGCGCCCGAACTACGTCGGAAGGTTCGGCGATTCGTTCGGCTCGACCGTGGCCGACTGGGTCGAGAGCGGAATCCCGTCCGGGACGCGCCCCAACTTCTTCCTCGGCACGGCGATCCCGCAGGGCGTCGAGGGCAAGCCGCTCAACCACATCGGCTCGAGCAATGCCTGGCTCAACATCGCGCCGGTCAACAACCTGCCCGCGACCGCGTCGACGCCCGAAGAAGTGGCATTTGCATTTCCGGGCACATTCAACATCGTCGACACCGACGCAGGCTCGAGCCAGGTCGAGGTCACGATCTCGACGACCAACGGCACGTTCTCGCTGTCGCAGACGACGGGCCTCGTGTTCAGCGTCGGCGACGGCACGAACGACGCGACGATGACGTTCCAGGGCACGGTCCGGAACATCGACAACACGCAGGGCGGAACGATCAACGCGGCCCTTGCGGGCGCGTCGTTCATTCCGGCGCCGCAGTTCGTCGGCAATGGCGGCGTCACCGTCAGCACGAACGACTTCGGCAACACCGGCACGACCGGCCCGCTGACCGACACCGACACGCTCGTCGTCGCGGTCACCTCGGTCGACGACGCGCCGATCGCGACGTTCGGCACGATTCCCGCGAGCTTCGAAGACGCTGGCGCACAAACGGTCGCGGGCGCGATCGCGTCGCTATCGCCGGGCGGCGGAGCCGACGAAGCGGGGCAGACCGTAACCGTCACCGACGTCGCCCTGACCGCGACGACCGGTGGGCTGACGTTCTCCGCAGCGCCGGCAA
>DATLNY010000064.1:0-3466 GCA_035536495.1 Candidatus Saccharimonadia bacterium
CGATGCCGCTGCCGCAACCGACCCTCGACGAGACCGAACATTCGCAACGGCTCTGCGCGCTGATCCGCGAGGAGATCTCGGCGCACGGCCCGATCGACTTCGCGCGCTACATGGCGCTCGCGCTCTACGCCCCCGGCCTCGGGTACTACAGCGCCGGCAAGGCGAGGTTCGGCGCGGCGGGCGACTTTGTGACCGCGCCGGAGCTCGGCGGCCTCTACGCCGCGACGATCGCGCGTGCGGTCGCGCCGGTGCTGCGCGAGACGCACGGCGACTTCGTCGAGCTCGGCGCGGGCTCGGGCGCGTTCGCGTCCGACCTGCTCGCCGCGCTCGAGCGGCTCGACGCGCTGCCGGCGCGCTATCTCGTGCTCGAGACGAGCGCGGACCTGCGCGAGCGCCAGCGCGAACGGATCGACGCGAGCGTGCCGGCGCTTGCGAACCGCGTTCAGCACCTCGATCGACCGCCGCAGGAGCCGTGGCGCGGCGTCTTGTTCGCGAACGAAGTCGTCGATGCGTTGCCGGTGCAACGCTTCGTCGCGCGCAGGGACGGCCGCGTAGCGGCACTCGGCGTCACCTGCGACGCCGCGGGTGAATTCCACGGTATCGAGATCGAAGCCGACGAAGCGCTGCGCGCGCGCGTCGAGCGCATCGAGCACGACGTCGCGGCGGCGCTCGGCCAGGCCGTGCCGGTCTGGCAGCGTCCGTATCGATCGGAGTGCCTGCCACAGCTCGCGGAATGGTTCCACGCGGTCGCGGGCATGTTGCGGCGAGGGCTCGCGCTGTTCGTCGACTATGGCTATCCGCGCGCGGAGTACTACCTGCCCGAGCGGCGCGACGGCACGCTCGTGTGCCACTACCGCCACCGTGCGCACGACGATCCGTTTGCGCACGTCGGCCTGCAGGACATCACGGCGTTCGTCGATTTCACCGCGCTCGCCGAGGCCGGCGCCGCCGCGGGATTCGCGCTCTCGACGTTCACCTCGCAGGCCCAGTACCTGCTCGCGAACGGGCTGACCGAGCTGCTCGCCGAGGCTGCGACGCGCAACGAGCGCGAGCGCATGCTGCTCGCGCAGGAAGTGCGGCGGCTCACGTTGCCGGGCCAGATGGGAGAGCGCTTCAAGGTCATGGCGTTCTCGCGAGGGGTCGAGGTGCGTACGCGGCGCGCGGTCGACCAGAGCCACCGGCTCTGACGCGGTGCGCGACCTCGTCCATCGCCGCGCGTGGCTCGCGGTCGGCCGGCTCGGCATCTCCCTCGCGATCGTGCTCTCGCTAGTGCCGCTGCCGGCGGCGCCGATCGAGATCGAGCAGGGCGACAAGCTCGGGCACTTCGCGGCGTATTTCGCGCTGACGCTCTGGTACGCACAGCTCGTCGCGACGCCGCGCGAGCTCGCGTGGCGTGCGCTCGCGTTCGCGCTGATGGGCCTCGCGCTCGAGGGGCTGCAGTCGTTGACGGGATGGCGCCACGGCAACGATCCGCTCGACGCGCTGGCCAACGTCGCCGGCACGGCTGGCGGGTTCGTCATCGGCCTGACGCCCGCGCGAGGGCTGCTGGTGGCGCTCGAGCAACGCCTCCGGCAGCGACCCGCGCCCCGCTGACGCCCGCCACCCGTTGCGCTTGTTGCCGATTGGTTAAAGTTCTGTGAGCATCCGCAGAGGCCGCCATGCGCGGGCCGGATTGGGGCGACCGGGCGAGTGGGGCCGGGTCGCACGTCGAACCTACCTCCCGGGGACGAAAATGAAACAGTCGAGCCGCTCGTTCGCTGCAAAACCGCTTGCCGCCGCCGTCAAATGGGCACTCTGCGGTGTCACCGCGCTCGCGATGTCGGGACCTGCCGTCGCGCAGGTCGCCGTGGACGACGACGACGACGAGGAAGAAGTCCTCGAAACCGTATCGGTGCTCGGCACGCGCAGCACCGCGCGCTCGGCGACCGACTCGGCCGTGCCGATCGACATCATCGACGCCGAGGAACTGCGCAGCCAGGGCTCCACCGACGTGCTCGACCAGCTCAAGGTGCTCGTGCCCTCGTTCAACGTCAGCACGATCCCGATCGACGACGCCGCGACGCTGATCAGGCCCGCGAACCTGCGCGGCCTGCCGCCGGACAACACGCTGATCCTCGTCAACGGCAAGCGCCGCCATCGCTCCGCGGTCATCACGTTCCTCGGGCACGGCCTGTCGGACGGCTCGCAGGGCGTCGATCTTTCCGTGTTCCCGTCGCTTGCGCTCGACCAGGTCGAAGTCCTGCGCGACGGCGCGGCCGCGCAGTACGGCTCCGACGCGATCGCCGGCGTCATCAATTTCAACCTCAAGCGCCTGAGCGAGGGCGGCCAGGTCGAGATCTTCGGCGGTGAGCACTACGAAGGCGACGGCTTCACGGTGCAGGCCGACGGCCAGATCGGGTTGCCGATCGGCCAGGACGGCTTCGCGACGTTGACGGCCGAGTGGCGCGAGGCCGACGCGACGTCGCGCAGCGTGCAGCGCGACGACGCGGCGGCCGCCGCGGCCGCGGGCTACCCGAACGTGCCGGATCCGGCGCAGATCTGGGGCTCGCCGGAGGTCAAGGACGACAAGAAGTTCGTCGCGAACTTCGGCTGGTCGGGCGAGCGCTTCGAGATCTATGCGTTCGGCAACGTCGCGCGCCGCGACACCGACGGCGGCTTCTACTACCGCAACCCGACCGCGCGCGCGGGTGTCTACTCGAACGACGGCGGCAACACGCTGCTGATCGGCAATCTGAGCGGCACCGGGGCGTGCCCGACGATCCGGCTGCGCGATGCCGGGGGCAACCTCATCCCGTACTCGACCGTCTCGACCCAGGTCAATGCGCTGCCGGCCAACTGCTTCACGTTCCTCGACGTCTTCACCGGCGGCTTCACGCCTCGATTCGGCGGCGAGATGGAGGACGTCGGGTTCACCGGGGGCATCAAGGGCTCGTGGGGCAACGAGTTCTACTGGGATCTCAGCGCGTCGTACGGCAACAACGAGATCGATTTCTTCATGTACAACACGGTCAACGCGTCGCTCGGACCGAACCAGCCGGCGAATTTCCTGTTCCGCCCGGGCTCGAACGAACAGACCGAGCGCAACATCAACTTCGACATCAGCAAGTCCTTCGATCGCTTCAACCTCGCCGCCGGCGCCGAGATGCGCACCGAGGAGTTCAAGATCGGCGCGGGCGATACCGCATCGACCGCGATTGGCCCGTTGACCCAACAGGGTTTCAGCATCGGCTCGAACGGGTTCCCCGGCTTCAATGCGGTGACCGCCGGCGAGCACGAGCGCGACAGCTGGGCGGTCTACTTCGACGCCGAATCGCAGGTCACCGACCAGTTCCTGCTCGCGGGTGCGGTGCGCTACGAGGACTACGACGACTTCGGCAGCACCACGAACTGGAAGCTGACGGGCCGCTACGACTTCAACGACAACTTCGCGATCCGCGGCGCGGTCAGCACGGGCTTCCGCGCGCCG
>DATLNY010000065.1:0-2717 GCA_035536495.1 Candidatus Saccharimonadia bacterium
GCCTTTGCACGGTGGCGTCAGCCCCGAGTCGCTGGATCCCGGCTTGCGCCGGGATGACTCCTTTCGAGAGCTCGATGCACGGTGCGACGACGTGAGCTCGCAACCCCCACGCGTCGTGCCGATCGCGAAGAAGGCGAGCTACGCGCCGCAGTTCGGCACGAACCGCCGCCTCGAGCTCGAGGACGTGCTCGCGATGCTGCTCGGGGACGGGTGGCTGACGGAGGACGAAGCCCGCCGCGCGCGGGCGGCACGTTCCGCGTCCCGCAACGACGTCCATCCGCTCGTCGTGCTCGCGAACCTCAAGCTGCCGCACGCGAAGCAGCCCGGGGAGTCGCTGACGCTCGACACGCTGACGGAATGGATCGCGGGACACGCGAAGCTGCCGCACTACCGCATCGATCCCACGCGTGTCGAAGTCTCCGCGGTCTCGTCGATCATGACGGCGGCCTACGCCGCGCGTTACCGGATCCTGCCGGTCGAGATCGACGCGCGTTCGCTGACCGTCGCGACCTCGGAGCCGTTCGACACGCGCTGGCTCGCCGACGTCGCGAACCTCACGCGGCGCGAGATCCATCGCGTCGTCGCGAACCCGCTCGACGTGCACCGCTACACGATGGAGTTCTTCGGCATCAGCCGTTCGGTGCAGAAGGCGCAGGCCGCGAAGGGCGAGAGCGACGCGCACGGCAAGATCGTCAACTTCGAGCAGCTCGTCGAGCTCGGCAACGCGGGCGAGCTCGGCGCCGACGACCAGCACATCGTCCACATCGTCGACTGGCTGCTGCAGTACGCGTACGAGCAGCGCGCGAGCGACATCCATCTCGAGCCGCGCCGCGACACGAGCCGCGTGCGCTTCCGCATCGACGGCGTGCTGCACAAGGTGTTCGAGCTGCCGACCGTCGTGATGGCGGCCGTCACGGCGCGCACCAAGATCCTCGGCCGCATGGACATCGCCGAGCGCCGGCGGCCGCAGGACGGGCGCATCAAGATGCGCGCCGCCGGCGGGCGCGAGGTCGAGATGCGGCTGTCGACGATGCCGACGGCGTTCGGCGAAAAAGTCGTCATGCGCATCTTCGACCCCGACGTCGTGCTGAAGCCGTTCCGGGAGCTCGGCCTGTCCGAGCGCGAGGAAGCCGTGTGGCTCGAGCTCGTGCACCGGCCGAACGGCATCGTGCTCGTGACGGGCCCGACCGGATCGGGCAAGACGACGACGCTCTACACGACGCTGCGCATGCTCGCGACGCCCGACGTCAACGTCTGCACGGTCGAGGACCCGATCGAGATGGTCGTGCCGACATTCAACCAGACGCAGGTGCAGGCCTCGATCGGGCTCGACTTCGCCGCGGGCGTGCGTACGCTGCTGCGGCAGGATCCCGACATCATCATGGTCGGCGAGATCCGCGACCTCGAGACCGCGCAGATGGCGGTGCAGGCGTCGCTGACGGGGCACCTCGTGCTGTCGACGCTGCACACCAACGACGCGCCGTCGGCGATCACGCGCCTGCTCGACCTCGGCGTGCCGCACTACCTCATCCAGTCGACGCTCGCGGGCGTCGTCGCGCAGCGGCTCGTGCGCCGGCTCTGCGCGAAATGCTCGGTCGAGGTCGCGATCGACGACGACGCCTGGCAGGTGCTCGCGCAGGGGCGTGCGCTGCCGAAACCCGCGTACGTCCGCGCCCCGAAGGGCTGTCCCGCGTGCCGCAACACCGGTTTCCTCGGGCGCATCGCGCTCTACGAGATGCTGCCGATCACGACGGGGCTACGGCGCCTGATCGCATCGAACACCGATCTTGCGCAACTGAAGGCTGCGGCGGCCTCGGAGGGGTTCCGCCCGCTACGGGTCGGTGCCGCCCAGCAGGTCGCCGCCGGTGTCACGACGATCGCCGAAGCGCTGACGGTGCTGCCCCCGATCGATTGACGGCGGTCGTGACCTTCCGCGCTTACGCAGCAGGCCCGGTTTTGCCTATGCTCTGCCCTCAGCCTTTCAGCTTCAGCCCTCAGCCCTGATTCCGGAGCATCGCCATGTCGTATCGAAGCGTCGAACTGGGTCGCGGCGTCAACTGGCTGACGGACGCGGTCGCGCTCGTCATGAAGGCACCCGCCGTGTTCCTGATCCAGGCCCTCATCGTCGCGATCATTTCGGTGATCCCGATACTCGGCCAGCTCGCGATGCTCGTGCTCGGGCCGGCTTTCCTCGCCGGCCTGGTCTGGTCGATGCGCGAGGCCGACCAGGGACGCGAGCCGCAGGTCGGCCAGCTGTTCGAGGGCTTCACGCAGCCGGGCAAGATCGGCGCGCTGGTCGCGCTGTGCCTCCCCGCGGTCGCCGGCATCGCCGTGCTGTTCGTGCTCGGTTTCCTGTTCCTCGGCGGCGCGCTGCTCGGCGCGGCGTTCGGTGGCGCCGACGCGGGCGCTGTCGCCGCGGTCGGCTTCGGCGCCGGGATGCTGCTGTTCGTCCTGGTGTGCCTGCTCGTCGCGCTCGCGATCTACTCGCTGATCGTGTTCGCGATCCCGCGCGTCATGTTCGACGGCGCCGAGCCGTTCCAGGCGATGAAGGAGTCGCTCTCGGCGAGCCTCGCGAACATCGGGCCATTGCTCGTGTTCTCGGTGATCTTCTTCATCGCGGCGATGATCGTCATGCTCGTGCTTTCGATCATCCCGATCCTCGGCACGATCGTCGCGTACCTGCTCGTCAACGCGGTGCTCGCCGGCGCGATCTACGT
>DATLNY010000066.1:0-4592 GCA_035536495.1 Candidatus Saccharimonadia bacterium
CTCTGGCAGGCGCTCATCATCCTCGACGCGCTGGTCGTCTGGCTGGTGTGGCTGCGCTACCTGCCGCGACTGCGCGAGCCGGCGCCCGCCGCGGCGTGACGCGCCGCAGTCACGCGCTGGATCGCGCCACGCCGCCGCACCTGCAAACGCATATAGACTCGACGGCGCGGGGCGCATGGGGCCGGAGTACGGCACATGATCGAACAGGTAGCCAAGGTCATCGAAGTGAGCTCCTCGTCGGAAAAGGGCTTTGTCGACGCGATCGAGAAAGGCCTCAGGAAGTGCTCCAGGACGATCAAGAATATCCAGGGCGCATGGGTCAACGAGATGAAGGTCGTCACGACGCCCGAGGGTGAAGTGACGGGTTGGCGGGTCAACCTCAAGGTGACTTTCCTCGTCGACTGATCGCGTTTCAGGCGCGGTGTCTGGGCCGGAGCACCCACACCCGCGCGGCGATTTCCGGCGCCCGGCATGCAGCGCATGCCGGCGACCGGCGGGGCAGGGGGTCGGCATGGGCGCTTCCCTCGTTGCGGGCGTCATCGACGACGACACGGTCGAGGCCGCTCCGTATGCGACCTGGCTAGGCGACGCCGGCTATGCCGTGCGCGCCTACGCGGGCGCCGACCAGTTCCGCCATCGCATCGCCGGCGACGCGATCGATTTCGTGCTGCTCGACCTCGTGCTGCCCGACGGTGACGGGCTCGCGCTGCTCGAGTGGCTGCGCCACTCGGCGTACGGCCGCCTGCCGGTCATCGTCGTGACGACGCGCTCGACCGAGGACGACGTCGTCAATTGCCTGCGTTGCGGCGCCGACGACTATTGCGTCGAGCCGGTGCGACGCTACGAGCTGCTCGCGCGAATCGAGGCGGTGTTGCGGCGCGCGGGCATGTCGCTCGCCGACGGCGTGCTGCGCCACGCGCCGCCGTACGAGCTCGACACGGCGAGGCGACGCGTCCGCATCGACGGCGGTCCGGTGCGGCTGACCGACCGCGAGTTCGATCTCGCGGCGTTCCTGTTCCGGCGACTCGGCCACGTCATCAGCCGCGAAACGCTGCTCGACCAGGTCTGGAACGTCACCGGCGCGGTCGCGACGCGCACCGTCGACACGCACGTCAGCCGCGTGCGCAAGAAGCTGTCGCTCAACGGCGCGCACGGCTGGCAGCTGACGGCGGTCTACCAGCACGGGTACCGGCTCGAACGCGCGTAACGCGCGATCGCGGGCTTTCGTTATCCTGCGCGGATGCTGACGCAGGCGATCCTCGCGACCTTCAACGAGCTGCTCGAAGCGGCCGGCGCGGCGGGCGAGCGCGAGCCGACCGCGATGACGCTCGCGACCGCGGAGCCGGGCGGCCGCATCTCGGCGCGCACGGTGCTGATGAAGGCCGTCGACGCGCGCGGCTTCGTGTTCCACACCAACACGCTGAGCCTCAAGGGGCGGCAGCTCGCGGCGAACCCGCGCGCGGCGCTTTGCTTCCACTGGAAGTCGCTGCGCGACGGCGTGCAGGTGCGGATCGAGGGCGGGGTCGCGCGCGTTTCCGAGGCCGAATCGGACGCGTATTTCGCGACGCGCCCGCGCGAGAGCCAGCTCGGTGCGTGGGCTTCGCTGCAATCCGAGACGCTCGAGCGTCGCGAGGCGTTCGAGGCGCGGCTCGCGCAGTACGAGCAGCGCTTCGCGCTCGGCGAGGTCGCGCGGCCGCCGCACTGGGGCGGCTACCGCGTCGCGCCGGAGCTGGTCGAGTTCTGGTACGGCGCCGCGTTCCGCCTGCACGAGCGGCAGCTGCACGAGTACCGCGACGGCGCCTGGCGCGTCCGGATGCTCTACCCGTGAGCGCGGCGGTTCCGATCGTCGCGCAGCACGCGTGGTCGGTGCGCACGCGCGGCCGCGGCTTCACCGAGATCGGCGGCGCGCTCGGGCGGTTCGTCGCGACGACCGGCGTGTCGATGGGCGTCGTCAACTTGTGGTGCCACCACACGAGCTGCTCGCTGATCGCCGGCGAGAACGCCGATCCGGCCGTGCGCGCGGACCTCGAGCGCTACTTCGCGCGGCTCGTGCGCGACGGCGATCCGTTGTTCGAGCACGACGCCGAGGGACCCGACGACATGCCGGCGCACGTGCGCAGCGTGCTGACGGCGACCTCGCTGACCGTGCCGGTGCGCGACGCGCAGCTCGCGCTCGGAACCTGGCAGGGCATCTTCCTCTGGGAGCACCGCACGAACGCGCACGAGCGCCGCCTGACGGCGACGGTCTTCGGTAATCCGGCTTGAGCGACGCCTACCCGCAGCGCATCGTCTGCCTGACCGAGGAGCCGACCGAAACGCTCTACGCGCTCGGCGAGGAACATCGCATCGTCGGCATCTCGGGTTTCACGGTCCGGCCGCCGCGCGCACGGCGCGAGAAGCCGAAGGTGTCGGCGTTCACGAGCGCGAAGCTCGACGCGATCGTCGCGCTCGAGCCCGACCTCGCGATCGGCTTCTCGGACATCCAGGCCGACATCGCTGCGGCGCTGGTCCGTCGCGGCGTCGAGGTCTGGATCAGCAACCATCGGAGCGTCGCGGGCATCCTCGCGTACGTGCGCCGGCTCGGCGCGCTCGTCGGCGCGCACGAACGCGCCGACCGGTACGCGCGCACGCTCGAAGCGAATCTCGCCGCGGTCGCGCGCAAGGCCGCCGCGCTGCCCCGCCGGCCGCGGGTCTACTTCGAGGAATGGGACGAGCCGATGATCTCGGGGATCCGCTGGGTCGCCGAGCTCGTGCGAATCGCGGGCGGCGACGACGTGTTCCCCGAGCTCGCGGCCGAGCCGCTCGCGCGCGGCCGCATCATCGCCGATCCTGCGGAAGTCGTGCGGCGCGCGCCGGAGCTGATCCTCGGCTCCTGGTGCGGCAAGAAATTCCGTCCCGAGCACGTCGCGGCCCGGCCCGGTTGGTCGGTGATCCCCGCCGTGCGCCGCGGCGCGCTCGTCGAGATCAAGTCGCCGCTGATCCTGCAACCGGGTCCCGCGGCGCTGACGGACGGGCTCGACGCGATCCATGCCGCGATCGCGAAGGTCGCGCGCGAAATCGCCTGAGTCCCGCGCGCTGCCCGAAGGGAGTTCAGCGCGCCGCGAAGCGCATCACTTGAACCGCATGCTCTGGCGCAGCTCGAGGCCGCGATCGGTCGGTACGAGGCTGCCGTCGAGACGGCCGAACACGGATCCGTAGACCTGCTTCGCGAGCTCCATCGTTTCCTCCATTTCCGCCCGCGCCTCGGGTGTCATGTCGTCGTCTGCGGTCTCGCCGAATTCGAGCAGGCGGCCCATGAACGAGCCGTCGTACCCGAATGCCAGCAGCGGCGCCGGATCGCCGGCCGGCGCGGCGAGATTCGCCGCGAGGCGCGCGTCCTCGCCGGCGCCGAACGACACCGCGAGCGCGGCGGCGCTCGCGGCCGCGTGCATCGGCGGCGTGCCGGGCGGTGCTGCGTCGAGTGGCCGCGCGACCGGCGCGGCGCCGGGCTCCACCTTCAGGCCTGCAAGCTGCGGGACGAACGTGCGCGCCGACGCGACGAGCGATTGCGGATTCGGCGACGCGACGACGAGCACGCCCGAATATTTCGGCGTGCCGCCCTCGACGAGCTCGAGCTCGCTCAGCGCGACGCGGAATCCCTGCAGCACCGGCGCAATCGCGAAGCTGACCGGATTCGATAGCTGCGCCTGCACGTCGGCGAAAGCCTGGTTGAGCTGCGCGAGCCCGCTGCACTGCCATGGCGCGGCGGCGACTGCGCCTGCGTGCGCGTCGACCGCCTGCTTGAGCTTGTCGAGCTTGAGGCTCATGCCGAAATCGACGAGCGCGTTGCCGGTCGGACCCAGGCCCGGCACGGGCGTGGCGAGCGATTTCAGCTGCGCAGCGAGTGGCGGCTCGAGCTCGAGCACGGCGACCTGGTCGAGCGCCGCCGCATCGAAGCGCGTGTAGCCGGTGACCATGCGCGGCGCCTTGCCCGCGATCGCGAGCATCTCCGTGCGGCAGACCGGATCGGCGCGCGCCTTGCCCTCGAGCCCTAGCGCCGCGAGGAATTCCTTCTCGATGCCCGACTTCTCGTCGAGCACGAGCGTCGCGATACGCACGACGTCGAGGTAGCCGCTGCCGAACGGCACGAAGCCGTATTCCGAATTGAGCGCCGCGATCGCATCACCGTCGGCGAACGAGTCGTCGGGCAGGTCGACCCCGAGCAACTGCCGCACGAGCGGCTCGCTCGCGGCGTTCGGCGCGATCGTCGCGACGAGCTGCTTGCCGTCGACGGCGAGCAGCGCGGAAAGCTCGCCCCCGGCGCCGCCGAAGCGCCAATACTCGAGCTTTCCGGCCCGGCCGCGCGGCAGCTTCTCGCCGTAGCGCTGCTCGACGCGCGCGACGAACGCGCGGAACGCGTCGGGGTCGCGCAGCTGCCAGCGCATGACCGGCACGAGCCCGACGCCGTAGAACGCCCAGTGCCCACGAAGGTCGAGGCCGAGCCGCCCGAGCCCGTCGAGGCTTACGTTGCCCTGCAACTCCCCGAGCACGGCACGCGCCGCGCGGGCCGCGTCCTCGCCGTCGCCCTCGTGCTGCGCAAGCTGCGCGACCGA
>DATLNY010000067.1:0-3018 GCA_035536495.1 Candidatus Saccharimonadia bacterium
GACGTCCGCCAACTATCCCGTACTCAATGCGCTGCAGGCGAACAAGCCGTCGGCCGGCACCGAAGCGACGGGCTTCGTCACGATGCTCAACGCCGCGGGCAACGGCCTCGTCTACTCGACCTACCTCGGCGGCGGCACCGCGATCGGCCCCGCGACGACCGATGTCCGGGACGTTGCGGTCGACGCCGACGGCAATGCCTACGTCACGGGCGAAACGAACACGACCGACCTGCCGACGAGCGCGACCGCGTTCCAGGCGACGTCGATGGGCCAGTTCAGCGCGTTCGTATTCAAGCTGGACGCGGCCGGCGCGCGGCGGTTCGGCACCTACATCGTCGACGACGACAACGGCTTCGGTGCGGATCGCGCGAGCAAGATCGCGATCGACGCCGCGCGCAACGTCTACATCGTGGGCCAGACGAACGCGTCGTTCGCCGACGACTACAACGGGCTCGCGCCGGCGAAGATCGGTCCCGGCGGCGGCACCTCCGACGTGCTCGTCGCGCGCTTGAACCACACCGGCGAGTGGCTCGACTGGGTGACGCTCGCGGGCGGCAGCGCGCTCGACACCGGTGCTGCGCTCGACATCGATTCCAGCGGCCGGCTCACGCTCGCCACACGCAGTCTCTCGGTCGACCTCGCGCCGAACACTGCCCACGACGCGAACTGGGTCTGGCTCGCACAGCTCGACCGGTTCGGCGGCGGGCTGATCGACTCGCGCTGGCTCGGCGGCGCGGGATCGAGCTCGAACATCTTCGCGCGCGACCTCGTGTGGGACGGGAGTCGCATCGTCGTCGTCGGCGACGTGCAGAATCCGGCGACGCTGCCGGCGTTCGATCCGGTCGCTGCGCTCGATTGCGGTTCGTCGTGCGGGACGTCGTCGACGACCGGCGGCTTCGTCTGCAGCTTCACGAGCGATCCGCTCGAAGTCGAGTCGTGCACGCGCGTCGTGGCGACAGGCGGGACGGGTTCGGGCGGCGTCCGGTATGTCGGCGTCGCGCAGCCGTCTCCTGTGTCGTCGCGGCCCGGCGACGCCGATTCGGCGAAGCAGGCGAGCGCGGATCGCAAGGGGATTGCGGGGCATTCCGACGGCACGCATCCGGCGACGACGAACACGACCTTGACCACCCAGCAACAGGTGCAGGCGTTTCTCGATTTTCTGTTCGGACCGCGGCCGACGCTTCCGCCGATTGTCCAAAAGCGATTCGACAAGCTTTCGGTCAAGCCGGGTCAGCACGTCAAGGTGTACATCTCGGTGGCCAATCCGCGCTCGAATTCCGCGGACATCATCGATTTCACGATGGAGGACAACCTTCCCGGTTGTCTTTCGTACTCTGGACAGAATTCGAGCCTTGGATTCAACATTCTGCGCGACGCGTCCGGGCGCATCCTCATTGGATTGCCGGTGTTCACCGAGATCTCCCCCGGTGAACACGTCTTCGCCGACTTCTGGGTGGAAGCCGGTTCGGCCCTTGGGCCCTGCATGAACACGACGACGCCGGCGATCGCGAATACCGGCACGGCTCCGCCCGCTTCGGCGACGCTGTTCATCGAGCCCACGTGCGAAGCCGCAACGACGGGCGTCTGTACGCCCTCGAACATGAGCAACGCGTCGTGCTGGAGCGGCGGAGTGCGTCCGACGAACGGGTGCGATGCCGAGATCGCGCCGTGCGCGGGACCGGGGACCTGCACATTCACGAACGACCAGCCGCTCGGACAGAAGATCAACACGCTCATCGTACGAGACGACGCGTTCTCGTTCGTTGGCGATACGGCCTATCTCGCCGGCGGAATCGAAGTTCCCGCCGGCGGCGCCGCGAGCGTCGCAACGCGCATCGAGAGCGTGGACGACGAGCTGGAATTCGTCGCGGACGGCAGCCTTACGGTATCGAACCGCGTCGAGCTGGACGGCGCGAGCCTGTACGCCAATGGCGCGGGTACGACGACGTTCGCCGGAGGGATCGAAGGCGTCGGCGACCTCCACGTGTTCGAAGGCATCACCCGCATCACGACGACCACTCCGACGTTCGACGGAGCCGTCTTCGTGCACGGCGGGTCGCTCTTCACGACCGTCCCGCTCATACAGCCGATTTTCCTGCGCGGTGACGGCAAGCTCGAAGGCGATGGGCCGTACGGCGATATCGACATGACGGATGAGGCGACGTTCAGCTCGTCGGAATTCAGCTCGTCGATCGTGGGGGTTGCGACCATCGACGCGTCCGGCCAAGTCACCATCTTCGTGAACGCCAACTCCCCAACGGATCACGACAAAATCGCGGCGAGTGGTCTGGTCCGGATTGAGGGCGGGGCGATCGGCGTTCGTCCCATCGGAACGGTCACCGATGGTGCTACCTATGAGGTCATCACATCGACGCGGGGATCACGGGATGTTTCGACCGCGCGACGACCGACAGGCCGGGCGTCGGCGCGACGGTTTCGTGCACGGCCAATGCCGTCACCGTGACACTCGATCTGCAGGTCGACCTGATCCTTTCGGATGGGTTCGAGAATCCACCGCCTCCCTGACGCGGGGACAAGTGCCTAGATGAGCGACCATCCGATCTACCACGAAGGCATGCGCCGCCTGCAGGACCAACGCGATACTCGGCGCATCGCCGACCGCCTGTCCGAGGTGACGCTGCGCCATGCGTTCACCGACGAGGACCGCGCGTTCATCGCGCGCTGCCCGATGTTCTTCGTCGCAACCGCAGACGCCGAGGGCCGGCCGGATTGCTCGTACAAGGGCGGCCTGCCGGGATTCGTCCGCGTGCTCGATGACACGACGCTCGCGTTCCCCGACTACGACGGCAACGGCATGTATCGCACCTGGGGCAACGTACTGGTGAACCCGCACGTCGGCTTGCTGTTCATCGACTTCGAGAATGCGAAACGGATTCGCGTCAACGGCACGGCGACCGTCAGCGCCGACGATCCGTTGCTGCCGACGTTCGAAGGCGCCGCGTTCGTCGTGCGCGTGTCGGCAACCGACATTTTCCCGAACTGCCCGCGCTACATCCA
>DATLNY010000068.1:0-3064 GCA_035536495.1 Candidatus Saccharimonadia bacterium
CCGTCGAGGTCCGTGTCGCCCGTCGCCTCGTTGCCGGCGCAGACGCAGACGCGGCCGACCGTCGTCGACCAGCGGCCGTCCTCGTTGCCGGCCGACGAGCCGCGCGCGGCGGCCCACTGGTTGTAGACCCAGAAGCACTGGTCGACGGGATCGTGGGACACCGACGAGTAGTCGCCCCAGCGATTCGGATTGTCGCCGCCGAACGTGCGCAGGTACGGAGCGACGCCGGGTTTCACCGTGATCGGCGCCGACATCGTTCCCGCGGGATCGGTCGAGCGGCGGCTGACGGCGTACGCACCCGCCTCGAGGTTCGGAGCGCCCGACGCGGAGAACCCCACGACGACGTCGCCGCGGTCGTTGACGTCGATCGACGGATAGTAGGTGTGCGTGTTCGCCCCGAGCTGCTCCCCGCCGATGTCCCCCTGGTCCTGCACGAACCACTGGTTGCTGGTGCCGGCGGTGTTGACGTCGACCCAGTGCGCGGTCGCCTCGTTCTGGTTGGTGCCGGCGGGCGGGTTCGTCGTGAACGTCACCCAGAGGTGGTTGTCGCGCCACGTCGCGTCGAGCGCGCGCCGGTCGCCCGCATCGATGCCGAGGAAGCCGAGCGGCTGCGTCGCGAGGGGCACCGGGCCGCCCGCGATGTTGCCCATCGGCACGTCGTTGACGAATACGTCCGGCGTCGCGGTCAGCGGGTTGTCGAGGCGTGCGACCTGGAGCAGATCCTGGCCGCTCCGGCTGAAGCCGTCGAAGCCGACGAGATACGTCCCGACGTTTCCCGCCGGCGGCGCGCCGCGGATGCGCGCGACCTGAGTCGTGAGCGGCTGCGCGCCGAACACGTCGTAAGGATCGATCTGGCGCACGTCGGCGGTCCTGCCGGCGTAGAAGCCGCCCGCGGCGCCGGCCTTCGCGACGATCCACAGCAGCGACTTGTCGCACGGATCGTTGTCACCGAACTCGAACATGTTGAGCGCGACGTACACCGCCTGCTCGTCGAAGCCGAACCCGGGGTAGTCGCCCCAGCAGCTGCGCCCGCCGATCGTGCGCTTCGCGTCGATGCGCGTGCGGAACCACGTTCCGGTCGGGTCGGCACCCTCCGAAACCGCGAGGTAGATGTACGAGGTATCGCCCGCCGCCGACGTCTCGCTCGCGACGGTCTGCTCGAGCACGACGAGCAGGAACCGCTGCGCGTGCTCGTCCCACGTGACCTTCGGGTCGAACGTGAAGCTCTGCGGCGAAAACGACGTGAAGAAATCGCGCAGCGACCGCGTCGCGCCGAGCTGCGTGCCGGCCTTGTTGCGGACCTGGATCGCGACATTCGTGACGGTCACGATGTGGTTCGGGCTCGCCGCGGCGCTAGGGTCGGGCGGGACGAACGCGCCGCCCGTGACGGCGACGTTCGTGTCGTAGTCGATCGCGTCGAACGACGGACCGACGGTCCCGAAGAGCTTGGCAGACCAGGGCGCCGCGACGTCGACGGTCGCGTCGGCGGCGGTCGCGAATGCGCGGCCCCGGCGCCCGCGCGGCGATCCCGACTTCGGACCCGGCCGGTCGTACGTCGCCGTGCTGCCGACATGCGGATTCCCGTGGTGATAGCGCACCTGCGGAAACGTCACGTGGTTCGGCACGTCGACGCCGTGCACCGGGGGCAGCAGCGGCGGACGCAGCTCGTCGCGCGCGAGCTCCGGCACGAACAGCACCTCGGGCTTGCCGGGGCGTGCGGCGGGCGCATGCGCAGCGAACGCGACCGTGCTCGCCGCGAGGCCGCAGAGCGTGCACGCGAGCAACCGCGCGAGGAATCGATGCGGACGGGAGCGCATCGGGCTTCGTGGGAGTGGCGCGGACCGCGCGCCGCAGGACCGGGTCGTGCTGCCGGTCTCGAGACTATGTCGTCGCGACCGCGATGCTCCCAGCAGGAGGTCCCCGACCAACCCTAGCCCGGGGCCGCGAAATCGCGGCGCGCGCCGGAAATCGTGACGGTGAAACCCGCGATGACGTCGATCAGGGTCATCAGCACGATCGCGAGGAACGCCTGGTGCCCGAAGCGCGGCGCGATGATGAATTCGACGAGCGCGACGACGAACACGAGCAGGGACAGCACATGGTCGATGATCGACGCACTGCCCGTGCGCGTCGCCTTCCAGATCTCGAGGTAGAGCAGCACGAGCCCGACCAGGACGAGCGAGTAGCCCGCGGTCAGCGCGAGCGTCACGTCCGACGGCAATGCGATCTCGAACCAGACCTGGTCGAAACCGCCGGCCATGAAACCGACGACGTTCGCGAGCACGAGCACGAATCCGAGCAGCGGTACCGCGGCGAGTGCGCGCATCAGGCCGTCCTTCGATGCTTCGGCAGGTGGTGGCGCAGGAATTCCATCTGGTCCGCGAGGATGTTGCGGTTCGAGAGGATGAGATGCTCGACCCAGCTCGGGCGGTACGGTACCGCGAGCAGCGGCATCGAGGCCTGCGCCGGGGTGCGGCCGCCCTTGCGCACGTTGCAGTGCAGGCATGCGGCGACGACGTTCTCCCAGCAGTCGCGCCCGCCGCGCGACAGCGGCAGTACGTGGTCGCGCGTGAGCTCGCTCTTGTGGTGGTGGTCGCCGCAATACAGGCACAGATGCCGGTCGCGGGCGAACAGCGCGGTATTCGTCAGCGCAGGCGCCGGGTCGAGCATGGTCGGCCGCGCGTGGCCGCGGCTCGCGACGATCGGGTGCAGGTCGATGACGCTCTGCTCGCCGGTCGCGCGGCAGCGGCCGCCGTGGATCGTGAGGCACGCGTCGCCGAGCGTCCATGCGACCGCATCGCGCACGTACAGGCACACCGCGTCCTGCCACGACATCCAGTCGAGGATCCGCCCGTTCGAGTCGAGCGACAGAACGCGGGTCGTGTGGATGTCGTTGGTCGCTATCGCGGGGGCAACGGCAAGCATGCGCGGTGTTCCGGGGCGTGAGCCGTCCTGTCGCGGCGGCCCGAGAATAGCCCCAACGCTGCGCAGGCGGCTACCGAGCCGCGTCGCGGATTCGCGCGCTTCCTCTCGTTCCAAGAGAGCGGCGCTGATTCACGTGTGT
>DATLNY010000069.1:0-3721 GCA_035536495.1 Candidatus Saccharimonadia bacterium
GTCGTCTTCGCGGTACGGCACCTGCGCGTCGCCCGCGAACACGTAGTCGGTCGAGAAATGCAGCACGGTCGCGCCGACGGCGCGCGCCGCGGCGCCGATCGCCCCGAGCGCATCGCCGTTGATCAGCTGCGCCGTCGCTGCATCGTCCTCCGCCGCATCGACCGCGGTGTACGCCGCGGCGTTGACGACCCATGCCGGCGCGACGCGCGCGACGAGCGCGTGCAGACTCACCGCGTCGGCAAGATCGGCGCGTTCGGCCGGCCCGTCGCCTGCGAGCGTTCCGTCGCGCGTCGCGGCGACGAGCTCGCCGAGCGGCGCGAGGCTGCGGTGCAGCTCGAATCCGACCTGGCCGTTCGCGCCGAGCAGCAGGATCCTCACGGCAGGTATCGCGGCAGGCGCTCGGGCGGCACGTCGGCGAGGAACGGCGCGCGCGCGTCCTTCTCCGAAAGGCCCGGCTCGCGGACCGGCCAGTCGATCGCAAGCGCGGCATCGTTCCAGCGCAGCGACGCGTCGCTCGCGCGATCGTACGCGGCCGTGCAGAGGTAGCTGAAGGTCGCATCGTCCGACAGCACGACGAACCCGTGCGCGAACCCCTCGGGTATCCAGAACTGCCGCTTGTTCTCGGCCGACAGCACGCAGGCGTCCCATTGCGCGAACGTCGGCGAGCCGCGCCGGATGTCGACGGCGACGTCCCACACTTCACCCTCGACCACGGAGACGAGCTTGCCCTGCGGGTTCGGCCACTGGTAGTGCAGCCCGCGCAGGACGTGCCGCGCCGAGCGCGACACGTTCGCCTGCACGAACTGGAAATCAAGCCCGTGCTCGGTGTAGCGCTCTCGGTGCCAGCTTTCGAAGAACCAGCCGCGCGCGTCGCCGTGCACGACGGGCTCGATCATCTTGAGGCCCGCGATGCGCCCTTCCCTGATCTTCATGCGAGCGTGTCGCCGCGCGCGATGCGCTCGAGATATAGGCCGTAGCCGCTCTTGGCGAGCGGCTTCGCAAGCCGCAGGACGTGCTCGGCGTCGATCCACCCGTTCGAGAACGCGATTTCCTCGGGGCAGCACACGCGCAGGCCCTGGCGCTGCTCGATCGTCTCGATGAAATTCGAGGCCTGCAGCAGCGACTCGTGCGTGCCGGTGTCGAGCCACGCGTAGCCGCGCCCGAGGCGCTCGACGTGGAGCGATCCGTCCTCGAGGTAGAGGCGGTTGAGGTCGGTGATCTCGAGCTCGCCGCGCGGCGACGGCGCGAGCGCGCCCGCGAGGTCGCAGACGCGCTCGTCGTAGAAATAGAGCCCCGTGACGGCATAGTGCGACTTCGGCTGCGCGGGCTTTTCCTCGAGCGACACCACGCGCCCTGCCGCGTCGAACTCGGCGACGCCATAGCGCTCGGGGTCGCGCACCCAGTAGCCGAACACGGTCGCTCCGTGCGAGCGCGCCGAAGCGCGCTGCAGCACGTCGGTGAAGCCCTGACCGTAGAAGATGTTGTCGCCGAGCACGAGGCACGACGGATCTCCCGCGACGAACTCGCGGCCGATGATGAACGCCTCGGCGAGCCCGTTCGGCTGCGGCTGGATCGCATACCGGATCGAGACACCCCACTGCGAGCCGTCGCCGAGCAGGCGCCGGAACAGCTCCTGCTCGTGCGGCGTATTGATGACGAGGATGTCCCTGATCCCCGCGAGCATCAGCGTGCTCAACGGGTAGTAGATCATCGGCTTGTCGTAGACCGGCAGCAGCTGCTTCGAGATCGACAGCGTGATCGGATGCAGGCGCGTGCCGGCGCCGCCCGCGAGGATGATGCCCTTCTTCGTCATGATCGGTTCCCTGCCGGGTTGCGTGCCAAGCGGCGGCATCAGGCCGTCGCGGCGACGCCGAGCCGCTCGCCCCGATACGAGCCGTCCATGACGCGCTGCACCCAGGGCTGGTGGTCGATGTACCAGTCGATCGTCTTGGCGAGGCCCGACTCGAACGTCTCGAGCGGCCGCCAGCCGAGCTCGCGCTTGATCTTCGACGCGTCGATCGCGTAGCGGCGGTCGTGTCCCGGCCGGTCCTTGACGTACGTGACGAGGTCGTCGCGCGTGCGGCCGCTCGCGAGTGGCTGGCGCTCGTCGAGGCGCTTCAGGATCGCGCGCACGACCGCGATGTTCTCGCGCTCGGCGTCGCCGCCGACGTTGTAGACCTCGCCGACGCGGCCGATTTCGAGCACGCGCTGGATCGCGCGGCAGTGGTCCGCGACGTAGAGCCAGTCACGCACGTTCCTTCCGTCGCCGTAGACCGGCAGCGGCTCGCCGCGCAGTGCCTTGGCGATCATCAGCGGGACGAGCTTTTCCGGGAACTGGTACGGGCCGTAGTTGTTCGAGCAGTTCGTCGTCAGCGTCGGCAAGCCGTACGTGTGGTGGAACGCGCGCACGAGATGGTCCGACGCCGCCTTCGAGGCCGAGTACGGCGAGTTCGGCGCGTACGGAGTCTCCTCGGTGAATCGGCCGACCGGTCCGAGCGAGCCGTAGACCTCGTCGGTCGAGACGTGCAGGAAGCGGAAGCCGTCCTGTGCGTCGAGGGGGAGCGCGCGCCAGTACGCGAGCGCCGCCTCGAGCAGCGCGAGCGTGCCGACGACGTTGGTCTGGACGAACGCGGCCGGTCCGTCGATCGAGCGGTCGACGTGGCTTTCCGCGGCGAAGTTGACGATCGCGTTCGGCCGGTGCTCGAGCAGCACGCGCTCGAGCAGCGCCCGGTCACCGATGTCGCCGTGAACGAACACGTGGTCGTCGCGCCCGCGCAGGCTCGCGAGCGTGTCGAGGTTCCCCGCGTACGTCAGCGCATCGAGGTTGACGATGCGGAAGCCGCGCTGCGCCAGCAGGTCGAGCACGAAGTTGCCGCCGATGAAGCCGGCACCACCGGTGACGAGTAGGGTTTTCATGCGGGCTTGCTGGGCGGCCGGCGGTCCGGCCGGGGGCGCGCATGATAGCGCAGCGGCGCTGCGCGGCTCAGGTCGATGCCAGCAGCGGCGGCATCGGGCAGTGCAGCGCGGCGCACACGGTGCGCAGCAGCTCGGCCTCGCCCGGGGCGATCCGGCCGTCGTGCCCGCTCGTGCGCAGCAGCGCCTCGATCAGCAGCTCCTTGCCCGCGGGATCGAGCCGGTCGAGCTCGGGCAGCGCCGCATCGAGCGCCGCGATCGGGTCCGCCGGCGGGGCATACGGCGGGCTCGTGGGGAGCAGCCCCTGGATCCCGGACACATACGCGCGCCGCGCTTCCTCGGGACTGTCGTGCCCGTGTCGCGCGAGCGTCGCGAGCAGTGCCGTCGCCTCGGCCGCGAGCTCGGCGAGCTTGCGCCGGCCGGTGACCTTCGCGCGCGAGGGGTCGAGCGCGTCGACGACCTGGACCGCGACGAGCTTCGCGAGGCAGTACTCGTCGAGATCGACCGCCTCGTCGGCGTGGATGACGCGCTCGAGCGCCTTCACGAACGCTTCGAGGAACGGCCGTGGCCGGCGTCGCAACGCCGGGAACGCGAGTGCTGCGAGCGGCAGGCGCTCGAGCGGATCGAGCGCCGCGGCCGCGGCGTAGAGGCCCTCGGCCGCTTCCCGCACCGGGATGCCCAGCAGCGTCGCGATCGCCGTGAGCTGCTCGTCGCGCACGTGCGGCGCTTCGTCGAGCGCGAGCGCAAGGACGACCGCGGGCGCGGCATCCTGCATGTGCGCGGCGACGCGCAGGCGCTCGGGTATGCC
>DATLNY010000070.1:0-11412 GCA_035536495.1 Candidatus Saccharimonadia bacterium
GGAATCCCTGTGGGAGGGGCGAGAGCCGCGACCGGGTTCGCGATAACCCATCTCCGGCGCAGTCGGGGCTTTCGCCCCTCCCACAGTGACTCCGGCCCGCGTCGCATCGTCTGCCGCGCTACCGCACGTCAGGTCGTCGACCGCTACTCGGGCGCGAGGTGCTTCGCGAAGAAGTTGTCGATCGCGGTGTAGACGTGCGTGCGCGTCGGCGCGCCGACGAGGCCGTGCTTGCCGCCGGGGTACGTCATCAGCTCGAACTGCACGCCGCGCGACTGCAGCTCGGCCATCAGTTTCGTCGTGTTGGTGAACAGCACGTTGTCGTCGGCCATGCCGTGCGCGAGGAACAGCGGGGCCTTGAGACCATCGAGCTGCGTCAGCACGCTGCTCTGCACATAGCCGTCGGCATTCTCGTCGGGGCGCTGCAGGAAACGCTCGGTGTAGTGCGTGTCATAGAGGCGCCAGTCCGTGACCGGTGCGACGGCAGCGCCTGCCGCGACGCGGTCGGACGCCTTCGCGAGCAGCATCAGCGCCTGGTAGCCGCCGTAGCTCCAGCCGAATGCGCCGACGCGCTTCGCATCGGCCCACGGCTGCGCCGCGAGCCAGTCGAGCGCGACGAGCTGGTCGCGCACTTCGGCTTCGCCCATGCGCTTGAAGATCGCATCGGAGAACTTCTTGTCGCGCCGCGCCGTGCCGCGGTTGTCGAGCGCGAACACGACGTAGCCGCGCTGCGCCCAATACTGCGTCAGCGTGTCGGTCAGCCCGGTGTTGGTGTTGACGGTCCAGCTGCGATTGACGAACTGCCGGCCCGGGCCGCCGTAGAAGCGCACGATGACGGGATATCGCTTCGCGGGATCGAACGCCGGCGGGGTGACGTAGCCGTAGTGCAGCACCTGGCCGTCGGCGGACTTCAGCGTGCCGTAGGTCGGCACGCGATGCAGCGCGCGAAACGGCGCGTAAGGATGCGCGTCGTCGAGCGTGTTCGGCTCGAGCGCCGCGATCGACTTGCCGTCGGCTGCGAACAGGCGCACGCGCGGCGGCGTCGCGGGATCCGAATGGGTCGTGACGTAGATGCTCGCGTCGCGCGAGAACTCGGCCTCGTGGTAGCCCGCTTCGGTGGTGAGGCGCTTCGGCTCGCCGCGGCCGTCGAGGCGATACGCGTAGACGTGCTTCTCGAGCGCGTCGGGGCCGGGCGCTGCGACGTACGCAAGCCCGCGCTGCTCGTCGAGCGCGAGCGGCGCGTCGATCGGCCAGGGCGTGTTCGTGACGCGGCGCGGCTCGCCGCCTTCCAGCGGGAACGCATACAGCTGGCGCTCGCCCGAGCGGTCCGATGTCCACGTGAACGCACGCTCGCGCTCGAGGAATTCCAGGTCATCGTGCAGCTCGACCCAGCTGTCGCTGGTTTCGCCGAGCAGCGTCTGTTGTTCGCCGTCGGCGAGCGCGACGCGCACGAGGTCGACGCGGCGCTGGTCGCGGCTCTGGCGCTGGAACCACAGCGTGTCGGCGTCGATGAAACCCGCGCGCGCGAGATAGATGTCCGACTGGTTGCCGAGATCGACCCTGGTCGAACACAGCGTGCGGCTGCGCTCGGCATCGACCGCGCAACGCTCGCCGACGCGCATCTCGTCGGGCGGTGGCGGGTTCGCGCCGTCGCGGATGTCGGCGAGCGCGATGACGCGCAGCTCGACCACGACGTTCGGATCGCCGGCGGCGGGATAGCGCTGCTCGACGACGTCGGTGCGCTCGGCGTGGATCTCGAAGCGGCGCTGCACCGGCACCTCGGATTCGTCGATGCGCGCATACGCGAGCTTCGAGTCGTCGGGCGCCCACCAGTAGCCGGTGTCGCGGCCCATCTCCTCCTGCGCGACGAACTCCGCGACACCGTTCGCGATTGCGCCCTGCCCGTCGAGCGTCAGCGGAAACGCCTTGCCGTCGTCGAGCTTGCCGTCGTCGAGCTTGCCGTCGTCGAGCACGATCAGCCACAGGTCGCGGCCGCGCACGAACGAGACGTACTTCCCGCGCGGCGAGATCTTCGCGTCCGTCGCAGCGCCCTCGTCGTGCGTGAGCCGGCGCACCGCGCCGGCGCCGCTGCGCGAAAGATCGTAGAGATAGAGCTCGCCGTTGAGCGGGAACAGCAGCTTCTTCCCGTCGCGCGAGAACTGGTATTCGACGATGCCCGAGTACGCGGCGATGCGCGCGCGCTCGCGCCGCGCCTGCTCCTCGGCCGAGAGCTGCGCGTTCGCGGGCGAAAGCAGCGCCGAATCGACCAGCAGCCGCGTCTTCTTCGTATCGACGTCGTACGACCACAGGTCGAGCTGCTCGGCGCGGTCGGCCTTGCCGCGCAGGAACGTCACGCGCTCGCCGTCGGGCGAGAGCGCGAGCGATCGCGGCGCGGGACCCGAGAGCGCGGGATCGGCGAACAGGCGCGCGATCGTGAGGGGCTCGGCGGCGAGCGGTAGCGAGGTCGATGCGAGCATGATCAGGGCGGGGACGCGCATGCGGTCTGCCGTTGGATGTGGGCGCGACACCCTAGCACCCGGCGCGCGCGGCGTACCGGTGCACGCCCCCCGTTGCCGCACGCCCGCGAGTTCAGTTCGGCGTGTAGATCTGCACCGCACCGTTGCCGCCGCCCTGCCCCGCGATCGTCGATCCACCGATCGTGATGAAGCGGCCGCCGTGCGCGACACCCTGGAAGCCGTGCACGGGAATCGGCATGTTCGGTCCGAGCGTCCAGACCGATTCGCCGGGACCGATCACCTCGAGGTTCGGGATCACGCCGCCCGACGCGGTGAACTCGCCGCCGGCGACGAAGATCTGGTCCTCGAGCACGGCCGCGGCGAAACCCGAGTGCGAGCGCACCATCCGCGGGCCCGCGCGCCAGGTTTCGCTGACGGGATCGAAGATCGTCACGTCGTTCTGCATGTTGGGGCCGAACTGGTTGAACTCCCGACCCCCGATCATCCAGATCTCGCCGAGGTACGCGACGACCTGGGAGTGGTCGCGCATGCGCGGCCCGAACCTCGGGATGTTGCGCTGCAATCCGCTGCGCGGGTCGTATTGGATCATTTCGCCGCTGTCGCTGCCGAGATAGAACTGGCCGTTGAGCAGCGCCGCGCCGCTCGCGCCGACGCCGAACACGCCGGGCAGCCGCTCGTGCACGTTCGTCGCGACGTCGTAGCGCCAGCTCGCGCCGGGGTCCCCCTGGCCGCCGGGGAATCCGCCGAACACGTACACGCCGCCGGCGTACGCGACCGACAACGCGTGATCGCGGCCGTCGGGTAGCGGGGCGAGCACTTGCCACGAACCGGTCGCAAGATCGAGGCGCTGGAACGTGCGATGGCCGAGGAAGCCGCCCGCGGAGTACACCTTGCCGTCGAGCAGCACGACGGCGTTCTCCGACTCCGCCACCGCCATGCTCGGGCCCGCGCTCCACGTTCCGCTCGCGCGCGCGGGCCGGATCGCATCGAGGCACGTCGCGCTCGCGAGCCGCGTCAGCCGCTGCGCGCGCAGCGCGCCGCTGTCGAAGCCGGCCGCGCTCGAGCCGTACCGCACCGTCGTCGAGTTGCAGGTGTCGAACTCGAATTCGACGTTGCCCCAGTTCGTGCGCTCGACGCTCGCCGCGTTGAAGCCCGCGCCGAACGCGGTGCCGACCGGACGCAGCGCCGAATCGATGCGCAGGCGGTTGCCGCTCAGCGTGCCGATGCCGAGCAGCCACGCCTGCTCGCCATTGCCGTCGTAGGTGAACCAGTAAGCGCCCGCCTGTGTGGGCGAGAACGGCTCGATCACCCAGCCTTCGCCGGCACGGGCCGGATCGACGAACGCGCCCGCGTAGTTGCGCAGCGCCGACGTCGCGCGCGCGCCCGCGGCGTTGACGCGGCGCGCGCCGTTGCAGTCGAGCTCGTCGAGCGTCGTCAGGCGCTGCAGCGTGTGACCGCCGCTGCCGAATCCCGAGGCACCCTGGTACGTCATCGCGCCTTGCGTGCACGACGAGAACGTGAATTCGAGCCGGCCCCATCGCGTCAACGCGACCGCCGCGGGATTGAACGCGGCGCCGAAGCGCGCGCCGCGCGCGGTGTAGACGTCCTCGAACACGATGCGGTTCGCCGAAACGCGCCCGTTCTGCCCGAGGATCCAGCTCTGGCGCGCGGTGCTGCCCGCGGGCGGGAACGTGAACCAGACGACGACCGCGCTGCCATCCTCGAGGATCTCGAGCGTGAAGCCCTCGCCGGCGCGCGCGGGGTCGTACCACGAGCCCGAGTACCCGGGTCCGACCCACGCCGGGGTGAGCGCCTTGGCGGGCATGCGCGCGGCGAATTCGGAGACGCTGCCCTTGGCCTGCTCGAGCGCGGATTGGGCGCGATGCAGGAGGCAGGCGGACGCGGCAGGCGCGACCAGGGCAAGTAGCAGGCACAGCAGTCGACGAGGCATGGCGGGCTCCAGGTCGGGGATGCCCGATCATCCTACGACGGTGTTCGTACATCAAGGGTGCGCGGATGGATTCCCGCTTTCGCGGGAACGACGAGACGGGGTCGATTCAGGCGAGGTAGCCGCCGTCGACCGTGAAGCCAGCGCCGGTGATGTACGAAGCCGCCGGCGTGCAGAGGAACGCGATCATCGGCGCGATCTCGGCCGGCTGCGCGACGCGTCCGAGCGGGATCAGCTTCAGCATCCTGTCGAGGATCTTCGGATCCTGCGTCAGCGCCGAGGCGAACTTCGTGTCGGTCAGTCCAGGCAGCACGGCGTTGACCCGGATGTGGTGCGACGCGAGCTCGCGCGCCCAGCTTTCCGTCATCGACAGGATCGCGGCCTTGCTGAACGAGTAGACGCCCTGCCCCGGCGCCGCGCGGCGGCCGTTGACCGACGCGACGTTGACGATCGCGCCGCCGCCGCGCTCGCGCATGCTGCGCGCCGCGGCCTGCGTCGCATACCAGTAGCCGCGGATGTTGACCTCGATCGTCTTCTCGAACGGCGCGAGCGGCATGTCGAGCATCGGCCCGAAGTACGGGTTCGCCGCCGCGTTGTTGACGAGGATGTCGGCGCCGAAGCCGCGGTCCTTGATCTTCTGGAAGAGCGCATCGATCGCCGCGGTTTCCCCGATGTGCGCCGCGACGGCCGTCGCGATGCCGCCCGCCGCGCGGATCTTCGCGACGACCTCCTCGCACGCCTCGAGCCGGCGGCTCACGACGATGACGTGCGCGCCGAATCCCGCGAGCGCGAGCGCGGTCGCCTCGCCGATCCCGCGCGATGCGCCCGTGACGACCGCGGTCTTGCCGGTCAGGTCGAAAAGCTTCGGATCCATGTCGGTTTTCCACGCTGCGCGGACGCGCGCTGCGGCCGCAGCATAGAATGATCGCAGCATCGCTCGGGGATACGCCATGCGGGTCGTCATCACGGGCGCGGGCTCGGGCCTCGGGCGCGCGCTCGCGCAGCATTACGCGAAGCGGGGCGCCGAGGTCGCGTGCACCGACATCGCGCTCGAGCGCGCGAACGAAACCGTCTCGGTGCTGCCCGGCAGCGGCCATTTCGCCGCGCACGTCGATGTCGGCGACGACGGCTCGGTCGATGCGCTGCGCGACATCGTGCACGCCCGCTGGGAGCAGGTCGACCTGCTGTTCAACAACGCGGGCGTCGCGAGCGGCGGCGCGATGCTCGACGCCGACATGGCCGAATGGCGCTGGATGCTCGAGATCAACGTGCTCGGCGTCGTGCGCGGCTGTCGCGCGTTCCTGCCGCGCATGGTCGAGCGCCGCGCGGGGCACATCGTCAACACGGCGTCGTTCGCGGGGCTCGCCGCGGCGCCGGGCATCATGACCTACGGCACCGCGAAGGCGGCCGTCGTCGCGCTGTCGGAGCAGCTGCGCGCGGAGGTCCACGCGCACGGCGTCGCGGTGTCGGTCGCGTGCCCGTCGTTCTTCAAGACGAACCTCATCGAGAACTTCAAGGGCAACGACACCGTCCGGCGCAGCGCGACGCGGATGATGGAAGCGGCCGTCGTGACGGCCGACGACATCGCCGCGGCGATCGCCTCGGGCGTCGCGCGCCGGCAGTGCATCATCGTGCCGACGCCGGCCGAGCGATTGCGCTGGCGCCTCAAGCGCTGGTTCCCCGAGTACTACTTCCGGCAGCTGCTGAAGCTCGTCAAGTCACGCGCTTTCTAGGGAATCGAACCATGGGCGACTGGATGATCTACGGCGCGAACGGCTACACCGGGCGCCTGCTCGTGGCCGAAGCGGTGCGGCGCGGGATGAAGCCGGTGCTCGCGGGCCGCAACCCCGCGCAGCTCGGCGAGCTCGCGCAGCTGCACGGGCTGCCGGCGCGCACGTTCGATCTTTCCAACGGCGCGACCGCGAGCTCGGCGCTGTCGGGCGTGCCGCTCGTGCTCAATTGCGCAGGCCCGTTCTCGCGCACGGCCGCGCCGATGCTGGAGGCGTGCCTCGCCGCGGGCGTGCACTATCTCGACATCACCGGCGAGATCGACGTGTTCGCGCACTGCCACGCGCAGGACGCGCGCGCGGCCGATCGCGGCATCGTCGTGGCGCCCGGCGTCGGCTTCGACGTCGTGCCGACAGACTGCACCGCGGCGATGCTCGCGGCAAAGCTGCCCGAGGCCGACGCGCTGACGCTCGCGTTCGAGGCCGGCGGCGGCCTGTCGCCCGGCACTGCGAAGACCTCGGTCGAGGGCATGGCGAAGGGCGGGCGCATCCGCCGCAACGGCGCGCTGATCGAGGTGCCGCTGGCGTACAAGGAGCGCACGTACGAGCGCGAGGGCAGGAGCCTCACCGCCGTGACGATCCCGTGGGGCGACGTGTTCACCGCGTTCATCTCGACCGGCGTGCCGAACGTCGAGGTCTACACGATCGTGCCGCCCGGCGCGATCGCGCGGCTGAAGCGGATGCGCAGCGTGCACTGGCTGCTGCGCTTCGCGCCGCTGCGCCGTTTCATCCAGTCGCGCATCGAGCGCAGCGTGCCGGGTCCGTCCGACGAGAAGCGCGCGCGCACGGGTTTCCACATCTGGGGCGAGATCCGCAAGGGCGACGAGGTCCGCAGGCTCGAGCTCGCGGGCCCGAACGGCTACGACCTCACCGTGACGGCGGCGCTCGGCATCGTCGCCGACGTGCTCGCGACGCCGCGCGACGGCGGCTACTACACGCCGTCGCAGCTGATGGGTGCGGAGTACGCGTTGAGCCTGCCCGGCGTGCGCGTCGCGCGCGAAGGCTGATCAACCGCCCATGATCGCGCGACGCAGCGCGCGCGCTGCGGGCGCGTCGTCGTAGCGCGGCGTCGAGCCGCGCAGCGTGATGCCGAGCTGATGCCACGCCGCGTCGACCTCGGGGAACACCGCACGATCGGCATGGGCGGCGTACAGCGGTCCGAACACCGGCTCGCCGCCAGCGAGTCGATCGAGCTCGGCGAGGAACGTCGCGGGGTCCGGGCGGCGCTCGCGCGCGCGGCAGCACGCGAGCCACGCATTGATGACGGCTTCGAGCGAGGTCGGCGCGACGTCACGCGTGCGCCACGCGAGGTCGGCGCGCAGCGCGAGCGCGGTGCCGCTCCAGTAGCCGCGCATGTAGAGCCGCCGTTCGCCCATGACGCGCGAGGTTTCGCGCAGCGTCAACGACGATGCGTTGTCGCGGCCGCGGCCGAAGCCCGCGGCGAGCTCGCGCCAACCCTGGTCGGCGCTGATGCGCCCCGCGCGGGCGCGCACGACGTTCTGGTAATACGTCGCGATGCCCTCGGAGATCCACGCGCCCTCGTCGCCGAGGTACGGGTGCACGACGTGCACGAGCTCGTGCGTCAGCGTCCAGTTGCCGAGGTACTCGTCGAGCGTGCGGCCGGGATCGACGTAGAGCACGAGCGCGTCGGCGCCGCCGCGATAGCTCTGCCCGAAGGGCACCGCCTCGCGCTGCGCGCCGACCGGCACGAGCGCGAGCTGCGGGCTTTGCGAGAACGCCCGCGGGAACGTCGCTGCAACGTCCGCCGCGGTCGTCGCGATGAAGCGCTGCAGCACGACGCGCTGCGCAGGCTCGAGCGTGCCGAGCGCCGCATAACGGATCACATCGGCGCCCACCGCGAGATCCCGTTCGGGGAATCGGCCGAACGCGACGAGCGCCGGCCACGCCGGCGGGCGCGTGCCGAGCGCGAAGCGACGCCGCGGCGGCGCGTCGTCGAGCGGGCGCCATGGCACCGACAGCGACCAGCCACGCGGCAACACGAACTCGATCGTCGCGTCGGGCGCGCGCGCCAGATCGCGCGGGCGCCACAGCCACGTGCGCGGCGCCGCGACGAGGTCCGGGCCGAAGGTGCGGCCGAAGCCGCGTTCCTCCGCACTTGCAACCCTGCCGAGGTCGACGCGATAACGCAGGCATTCGCCGGCACGCCAGTTCGCGGCGATGAGCGCGTCGTCGCGGCGCTCGAGCGGCGCAGCGCCGTCGCGCCCGGCATCGAGGAGGAATCGGGTCGCTTGCGGATGCGGCGCCTCGAAGCGCCGCATCGCGGCAGGCGCGCGCACGCAGGCCGAGACGTCGAGCGCGCGCTCGCCCGCGGCGAGCTCGACGCGATAGTGCACGCTCGGCTCGGGCGTCGCTGCGGCGGCGAGCAGCGCGAACAGCAGGGTCGGTCCGGTCATCGCTGCCCATCCTGCGACAAAGCGGGCGAATCCGCGCGTCGCGCGCGCCAGGCAGACGCTAGATCGCGTCGAGCGGGAGCTTGAGGTACGCGATGCCGTTGGCCTCGCGCGCGGGCGCGCGCCCGCCGCGCAGGTTCCACTGCATCGCGGGCAGCAGCAGCGCCGGCACCGGCAGGGTGCGGTCGCGCGCGGTGCGCAGCTCGACGAACGCGGCCTCGTCGCGGCCTGCGAGGTGGATGTTGCGCGCACGCTGTCCGGCGGCGTCGCTCTGCGCCCGCGGCTCGCGCCCGCGCGGCGGGTAGTCGTGGCAGTGGAACAGGCGCATCGGTTCGGGCAGCGCGAGGATGCGCTCGATCGATCGATAGAGGGTCGCTGCGTCTGCGCCCGGGAAGTCGCAGCGCGCCGTACCGACGTCGGGCTGGAACACGGTGTCGCCGACGAACGCGGCATCGCCGATGACGTACGTGACGCCGTCGGGCGTGTGGCCTGGCGTTGCGACGATCTGGAGCTCGAGCGCACCGAACGCAATGCGCTCGCCGTCGCCGAAGCGCGCATCGAACGCGTCAGGCTCGTGCGCGAGCTGCGCCTCGAGCCCGAAGAGGTTCGCGAAATGCGCTTGCACCGCTGCGATACCCGCGCCGATCCCGAGCGCCGCGCCGGTCTGCGCGCAGACGTAGCCCGCGGCGGAAAGGTGATCGGCGTGCGCGTGCGTCTCGAGCACCCAGCGCAGCTCGAGCTTTCGATCGCGCAGGTGCGCGAGCATCGCGTCGGCGAACAAGGTCGCGGTGCGCGCCGACGCAGGCTCGAAGTCGAGCACGGGATCGACGATCGCGGCGGCCGCGCTCGACGGATCGGCGACGACGTAGGCGTAACTGTGCGTCGCCGAGTGGAAGAACGGGGTGACTGTCGGGCTCACGGCTGAGGCTCAAGAATCCGTCATTCCCGCGTAGGCGGGAATCCATTGTGCACTCGTCAATGGATTCCCGCTTTCGCGGGAATGACGAGGGGGATGCCCGGGGATGGCACGCTGCCCTCTGCCCGCGCCTAGAATGTCGCGATGGATGTTTCGCATCTGCTCGACGCGCTGAACCCGGCGCAGCGCGACGCCGTCGCCGCGCCCGACGGGCACTACCTCGTGCTCGCGGGCGCGGGCTCGGGAAAAACCCGTGTGCTCGTGCACCGGATCGCGTGGCTGACCGAGGTGATGCGTGTTTCGCCGTGGTCGGTGCTCGCGGTGACGTTCACGAACAAGGCCGCCGGCGAGATGCGCGGCCGCGCCGAGGCGCTGATGCCCCAGGGCGGGCGCGGGCTCTGGGTCGGCACGTTCCACGGCATCGCGCACCGGCTGCTGCGCCAGCACTGGAAGGAAGCGGGGCTGCCCGACACGTTCCAGATCCTCGACTCGGACGACCAGCAGCGCCTCATCAAGCGCGTGATCCAGTCGATGAACCTCGACGAGGCGCGCTTTCCGCCGCGCCAGGCGCAATGGTTCATCAACAACGCGAAGGACGAGGGCCGGCGCCCGCAGGCGATCGATCCCGGCAACAACCCGATCACGCGCACGTACATCGAGGTCTATCGCACCTACCAGGACCAGTGCCAGCGCGCGGGGCTCGTCGATTTTGCCGAGCTGCTGCTGCGCGCGCACGAGCTGTGGTTGAAGAACGACGCGCTGCTAGCGCACTACCGCACACGATTCCGGCATCTCCTCGTCGACGAGTTCCAGGACACGAACACGATCCAGTACGCGTTCATCCGCATGCTCGCAGGCGATGCGGCGCGCGTGTTCGTCGTCGGCGACGACGACCAGGCGATCTATGGCTGGCGTGGCGCGAAGGTCGAGAACGTGCAGCATTTCCTGCGCGACTTCCCGACTGCAAAAACGATTCGCCTCGAGCAGAACTACCGCTCGACCGGCAACATCCTCGCTGCGGCGAACGCGGTCATCGCGCACAACGGCGCGCGGCTCGGCAAGAAGCTCTGGACCGACGCCGGCACCGGCGAAACGATCGACCTCTACGCGGCCTACAACGAACAGGACGAGGCGCGCTTCGTCATCGACCGCATCAAGGCCTGGATCGCCGACGGCGGCAGCGCGGACGAGGCCGCGGTGCTGTATCGCTCGAACGCGCAGTCACGCCTGTTCGAGGAGCAGCTGCTCGTCGCGCAGATCCCGTACCGGGTCTACGGCGGCTTGCGCTTTTTCGATCGCGCCGAGGTCAAGGACGCGCTCGCTTACCTGCGGCTCGTCGCGAATCGTCATGACGACGCCGCATTCGAGCGCGCCGTCAACACGCCGCCGCGCGGCATCGGCGAGCGCACGATCGAGACCGTGCGAGCGCGTTCGCGGCGCGAGTCGACCTCGCTCTGGGACGCGGTGCTCGGCGAGATCGCCGGCAGCGACCTCGCCGGTCGCAGCCGCAACGCGCTGCGCGGCTTCGTCGAGACGATCGAGCAGCTCGCGCGCGATACGCGCGGGCTCACGATGGCCGAGCAGTTCGAGCAGGTCATCGAGCGCGCGCAGTTGAAGGCGTACTACGAGAACGACGCGCGCGGCCCGTCTGAGTCGCGGCTCGAGAACCTCGAGGAGCTCGTCAACGTCGCGAGCCGCTTCGTGTTGACCGCGGAGGATCGCGACGCGGGGCTCACCGAGCTCACCGCGTTCCTCTCAGCCGCCGCGCTCGAAGCCGGCGAAGGCGAAGGCGAGGCGTGGCAGCCGTGCGTGCAGCTGATGTCGCTGCATTCGGCGAAGGGGCTCGAGTTTCCGCTCGTGTTCGTCGCGGGGCTCG
>DATLNY010000071.1:0-2506 GCA_035536495.1 Candidatus Saccharimonadia bacterium
ATCGCGCCGCGGTCCTGCAGATCGCGCATCGCGCGCACGTGATCCGCCATCGCGGCCATCGACCGCCGCACGTACGCGTCGGGATCGGCGCGGCGCAGAGCGACGGCGTCGGCGAGCGTCATCTGGTTGGGCACGTAGCCGTCGAGCGCGTCGTGCGCGGACGTCTGGTCGGTGACCACGTCGGGCACAATCCCGCGGCGGACGAGTTCGGGCAGCACGTCCGCGGCGTTGCCCTCGAGCGCGATCGATCGCGCCTCGCCGACGGCGCGGCACGCCGCGACGCGGGCGATCGCCGCGTCGAGCGAGCGCGCGCGCTCGTCCACGTAGCCCGTCGCCAGGCGGCGCTGGATGCGCGCGGGATCGACCTCGACGACGAGCGCGATCCCTTCGTTCATCGTCACCGCGAGCGGCTGGGCGCCGCCCATCCCTCCGAGGCCGGCGGTGACGACGAGGCGCCCGGACAAGGTGCCACCGAAATGCCGCCGCGCCAGTTCCGCGAGGGTTTCGTAGGTGCCCTGAAGGATGCCCTGCGTGCCTATATAGATCCAGCTGCCGGCCGTCATCTGGCCGTACATGGTGAGTCCCTTGTCCTCAAGGTCGCGGAAGATGTCCCACGTCGCCCACGCCGGCACGAGCAGCGCGTTCGCGATGATGACGCGCGGCGCCCAGGGATGCGTGCGGAAGACGGCGACCGGCTTGCCGGACTGGATGAGGAGTGTCTCGTCGTGCTCGAGGCGGCGCAGCGTGGCGACGATCGCGTCGAACGCTTCCCACGATCGCGCGGCGCGGCCCGACCCGCCGTACACGACCAGGTCGTCGGGACGTTCGGCGACCGCCGGGTCGAGATTGTTCATCAGCATCCGCAGGGCGGCTTCCTGCGGCCAGCCCTTACAGGTGATCGTCGCACCGCGCGGAGCGCTGACGTGGCGGCTCAGAATACTCATTCAATCAAACGCGTGACGTCGCAGCCGTCACGCGGCGGACAATGCAATCTAGAAACGTACGCGCGCGTTGTCAAACTGAATTTGAAAAAATCTTTACTTGACTTCTATCGCGCACGCGCGTTCCAGCGATCCGTCGGCGATCAATTTTGAAATCGTCTCGATGTCGGGCGACGGCGGACGGTCGTCGATGAGTGTCGCAACCTCAGATCGCACGCGCGCATGCACCGGCGCGAGCGCCGGCGACGTCGTCAGCGGCGCGAGCAGGTCGAGCGCCTGGCACGCGAGCAGGATCTCGATCGCGATGACGCGCGTGGCGAGCTGAAGCGCACGTTCTGCTTTCAAAGCGGCCGCCATACTCATGCTCACGTGGTCTTCGCGATTGGCCGACGTCGGGATCGTGTCGACGCTCGACGGATGAGCGAGTGTCTTAAGCTCGGACACGAGCGCCGCCGCGGTGACCTGCGCCATCATGTAGCCCGAGTGCAGACCGCTGTCGCGCGTCAGGAACGGCTCGAGTCCGCTCAACGCGGGATTGACCAGCCGGTCGGAGCGTCGTTCAGAAATCGTGGCCAGCTGAAGCAGACCCAGCACGAGCAGATCGGAGGCCACAGAAATCGGCGCGCCATGAAAGTTTCCGCCCGAGACAATATCCCCGGCGCCCACGCCGGCGGTGTCGGTCTGGTCGGCGAACACCATCGGGTTGTCGGTCGCCGCGTTGGCCTCGATCTGCACCGTCGAGCGGACGTGCGCGAAGGCGTCGCGCGCCGCACCGTGCACCTGCGGCGCGCAGCGCATCGAATACGCGTCCTGCACACGGCCGCAGTTCTCGTGTGACTGGTTGATCCCGCTGGCCTGCAGCAGCCGCAGCAGGTTGCTCGCGGCGGTGCGCTGCCCGGCGTGCGGGCGCGGCTCGTGAAGCCGGGCCTCGAAGGGGTGGTACGACCCGCGCAGCCCGTCGATCGACAGCGCGGCCGCGATATCGGTGGCGCGCGCGAGCCGCTCCGCGCCGAGCAGCGCGAGCGCGGCGACCGCGGCCGACGCCTGCGTGCCGTTGATGAGCGCGAGCCCTTCCTTCGCGCCGAGCTCCATCGGCGCGAGACGGGCGCGCGCGAGCGCGGCGGCGCCGTCCAGCACCGTGGCGTCCGGCCCGACGCTGGCCGAGCCCTCACCGATCAGCACGAGCGCGAGGTGCGCGAGCGGTGCCAGATCGCCGCTGGCGCCGACCGAGCCGCGGCTCGGCACGATCGGGTGGACGCGCGCGTTGAGCAGCGCGATCAGCCGATCGAGCGTCACGCGGCGGATGCCGGAGTATCCCTTTGCGAGCACGTTGGCGCGCAGCGCCATCATCGCGCGGACCGCCCGGACGGGCAGCGGCGCGTCGACGCCCGCGGCGTGGCTGCGCAGCAGGTTGCGCTGCAGCGCGCCCAGCGCGTCTTTGGGAATCTTCACGTCCGCGAGCGACCCGAAACCGGTGTTGATCCCGTACGCGGGCACGTCCCCGCCGGCATGACGATCGACGACAGCGCGCGAGGCGTCGACGGCGGCGGCGGCGCGCGCGTCGA
>DATLNY010000072.1:0-4278 GCA_035536495.1 Candidatus Saccharimonadia bacterium
AGCGCCTCAGTCGCTGGGTTCCGGCCTTCGCCGGAATGATGCCGAGAAGTGGAAATCGCCGTGACTGACACACCAGCCACATCGATCGCGGATGCGCTCAAGCTCATCGAGGCCGCGGACACGCTCGAGAAGCTCGACCACGTCCGCGTGCAGCAGCTCGGAAAGTCCGGCGCGATCACGGAGCAGCTGAAGCTGCTCGGCAAGCTGCCACCCGAAGAGCGCAAGGCGCGCGGCGAGCAGATCAACTTCGCGAAGCAGCGCCTGACCGACGCGATCGCGGCGCGCAAGGCGGCGCTCGAGGAACAGGACTACGCGCGTCGTCTCGCCGGCGAGCGCATCGACGTCACGATGCCGGGCCGCGGCGTCGATCCCGGCACGATCCATCCGATCACGCGCACGCTCGACCGCATCGTCTCGATCTTCCAGCAGCTCGGCTATCGCGTCGCGGAAGGTCCCGAGATCGAGACCGACTACTACAATTTCGAGGCGCTGAACTTCCCGCCGCACCATCCCGCGCGCGCGATGCACGACACGTTCTATTTCCCCGACGGGCGCCTGCTGCGCACGCACACCTCGCCGGTACAGGTGCGCGCGATGAAGGGCCGGCAGCCGCCGTTCCGCGTCATCGCGCCGGGCAAGGTCTACCGCAGCGATTCGGACCAGACCCACACCCCGATGTTCCACCAGGTCGAAGGCCTCGTCGTCGACGAGACCTCGAGCTTCGCGGACCTCAAGGGCACGCTCGCGGCGTTCGTCTCGGCGTTCTTCGAGCGCGATTTCGAGATGCGCTTCCGGCCGTCGTACTTCCCGTTCACCGAGCCCTCGGCCGAGGTCGACATCCGCTGGGAACGCGGCGACGATGCCGCGCCCGGTTGGCTCGAGGTGCTCGGCTGCGGCATGGTGCACCCGAACGTGCTGCGCGAATGCGGCGTCGATCCCGAGCGCTACACCGGCTTCGCATTCGGCCTCGGCGTCGAGCGCTTCGCGATGCTGCGCTACGGCGTCGAGGACCTGCGTTCGTTCTTCGACAACGACCTGCGATTCCTGCGGCAGTTCGCCTGATGAAATTTTCCGAGAACTGGTTGCGCACGCTCGTCGATCCGCCGGCCGATCGCGCCGAGCTGACGCGCCGCTTGACGATGGCGGGGCTCGAGGTCGAGTCGGTCGAGCCGATCGGCCACGGGCTCGACCACGTCGTCGTCGCGCAGATCGTCGAGTGCGCGCCGCATCCGAACGCCGACAAGCTCAAGGTCTGCAAGGTCGACGTCGGCGGCCCGGTGCGGCACCAGGTCGTCTGCGGCGCGCCGAATGCGCGCGTCGGCCTCAAGGCGCCGCTCGCGCGCGTCGGCGCGCGGCTGCCGAACGGCGTTTCGATCAAGCCGACGACGATCCGCGGCACCGAGTCGTTCGGGATGCTCTGCTCGGCGAAGGAGATCGCGCTGTCGGACGACGCCTCGGGCCTGTTCGAGCTGCCGCCCGATGCGCCGCTCGGCACCGCGCTCGAGGAATACCTGCACCTGCCCGACGCGACGATCGAGCTCAAGCTCACGCCGAACCGGCCCGATTGCCTCGGCCTGCGAGGGCTCGCGTCCGAGGTCGCGACGCTGTTCGACGTCGGCCACGTCGAGCCCGCGATCACCGCCGTGCCCGCGGCGACGAGCACGCGACGCGAGGCGACGCTCGCCGCGCCGCAGGATTGCCCGCGCTATCTCGGCCGCGTCATCGAGGGGATCGATCCGACGGCGAGGACGCCGCTGTGGATGGTCGAGCGATTGCGCCGCGCGGGTCTGCGCTCCGTCAGCGCAGTGGTCGACTGCACGAGCTACGTGATGCTCGAGCTCGGGCAGCCGACGCACGCATTCGACCATGACACCCTCGACGGCGCGATCGACGTGCGGCGCGCGAAGCGCGGCGAGGCGCTCGTGCTGCTCGACGGCCGCGAGGCGACGCTCGACCCGCATTTCCTCGTCATCGCCGATGCGAAGCGCGCGATCGCGCTCGCCGGCGTCATGGGCGGCCACGCGACGCGCGTGACCGATGCAACGCGGAACCTGTTCCTCGAAGCAGCGCATTTCACGCCGCGCGCGATCGTCGGACGTGCGCGCAAGCTCGGCATGCATACCGATGCGTCGCATCGCTTCGAGCGCGGCGTCGACCCCGCGATGCCTCGCGCGGCGATCGAGCGCCTGACCGGACTGCTGCTCGAGATCGTCGGCGGCACGCCGGGCCCGATCGTGGAGTCCGTTTCCGAGCGCGACCTTCCGAAGCGCGAGCCCGTGCTGCTGCGCGCACGCCGCCTCGGCCGCGTGCTCGGCATGGCGATCGAACCCGAGCGCGTCGAGGCGATCCTGCGCGGGCTCGGCATGACGGTCGAGGCGCCAGTGAGCGATGGCGCGGCACCGAAGTCCGGCGCGTGGCGCGTCACGCCGCCGTCGCGCCGCTTCGACATCGAGATCGAGGAGGACCTCATCGAGGAAGTCGCGCGCGTGCACGGCTACGATGCGGTGCCGACGCATGCGCCCGGCGGCGAGCTGCCGCGGCCGAACGCGGCCGAGGGTACCGTCCAGCTCGGCGACCTGCGCCGCACGCTCGCCGCGCGCGGCTACCACGAGGCGATCGAGTTCAGCTTCGTGCCCGAGCCGCTGCTCGCGACCTGGCAACTCGAGGGCGGCGCGATCGCGCTCGCAAACCCACTTTCGGCGGAGCTCGCGGTCATGCGCACGGCGCTGCTGCCCGGCCTCGTCGAGGCGGCGAAGCGCAACGCGGCGCGCCAGCAACCGCGGATCCGTTTGTTCGAGATCGGGCGCAGCTACAGCGCGGGCGGTGGCGAGCCGGTCGAGGCGCCGCGCATCGCCGGCGTCGTCTGCGGCGGCGCGCACCCGGAGCACTGGTCGCAGCCGCGCCGCGCCGTCGATTTCCACGACGTAAAGGGCGACATCGAGCAGCTCGTCGCGCTGACCGGCCACGCTTCGGCGTTCCGCTTCGCCCCGATCGACGTCGCGTACCTGCATCCGGGCCGGTCGGCCGAGATCCTGCGCGGCGCGATGCGCGTCGGCGTCGCAGGATCGCTCCACCCCCGGCTCGCGCGGGCGCTCGACCTCGACCGCGAGACGTTCGTGTTCGAGCTCGACCTCGACCCGCTCGTCGCGCGCGACGTCCGCCGGGCCGCGTCCGTGTCCCGTTACCCCTCGGTCCGGCGCGACATCGCGGTCCTGGTCGATCGCCGCGTCCCTTATGCCGCGATCGAGGCCGCCGTCCGCGCGGCGATCGGCAGCCCGCTCGCCTCGCTCGCCCTGTTCGACCAGTTCGTCGGCCAGGGTTTACCTTCCGACGCACGAAGTCTCGCTATTGGCTTGATTTTGCAGGACGATTCCCGCACGCTTACCGACGAGGACGCCGACTCCGCGGTCGCTTCCGCGGTCGAGCGCCTGGCCGGGGAGTTCGGCGCGACATTGCGGCAATGAGTGGCTGGGCGCCGTTTCCAGCCGGGGGGAGGGCGCCGCGCCGTCATGGCCGAGCCCGCCTTGGGACCAGACAACCGAAGGACTCGAGATGGCATTGACGAAGGCTGAGATGGCGGAGCGCCTGTTCGAGAACGTCGGGCTCAACAAGCGCGAAGCCAAGGAATTCGTCGATGCGTTCTTCGAGGTCGTGCGCGGCTCGCTCGAGCGCGGCCAGCAGGTCAAGCTCTCGGGCTTCGGCAATTTCGACCTGCGCCAGAAGAACCAGCGGCCCGGCCGCAACCCCAAGACCGGCGAGGAGATTCCGATCTCGGCGCGGCGGGTCGTCACGTTTCGTCCAGGACAAAAGCTCAAGATTCGCGTGGAGGCCTATGCCGGCCCGCGCGCTGCAGCGACGCTCTAACCATTCCAGCAGGCGGCCATGCTCGACGCAGGCGGCAATAGCGAACTCCCGGCGATCCCGGCGAAGCGCTACTTCACGATCGGCGAGGTCAGCGACCTTTGCCAGGTGAAGCCGCATGTGCTGCGGTACTGGGAGCAGGAATTCCCGAACCTCAAGCCGGTCAAGCGCCGCGGCAACCGACGCTACTACCAGCGCCACGACGTGCTGATGATCCGACAGATCCGCAGCCTGCTATACGATCAGGGCTTCACGATCGGCGGCGCGCGCCAGCGGCTCGAAGGCGAGCAGGGCCGTGCCGAGTCGACGCTCTCGGGCCAGATCATTCGCCAGGTCCGCCTCGAGCTCGAGGAAGTGCTGCAGATCCTGCGTCGCTGACGCGACGCACGGCCAACCGGCGGCCCGATTGCAGGTAGA
>DATLNY010000073.1:0-6216 GCA_035536495.1 Candidatus Saccharimonadia bacterium
GTGTCGCAGAAGATGGGCATCCACGAGTGGAGCTACGACAACGCGGTCTCCCTCGACGAGCGCTTCAAGGTGCCGCTTGCGGACCAGGCGCTGTCACTGCGCAGCATGAAGATGGAAGTCGAGCTCGGCTTCGATCCCGCAACCGCGCTCGCCGAAACGCAGCGCTGCCTCAACTGCGACGTCGAGACGGTGTTCGCCCGCGACAAGTGCATCGAATGCGATGCCTGCGTCGACATCTGCCCGACCGACTGCATCACGTTCACCGCCAACGGCCCGGAGCCCGAGCTGCGCACGCGGCTCACCGCGCCCGCCCTCAATCCGACGCAGGATCTCTACGTCTCGGAGATGCTCAAGACCGGCCGCGTCATGGTCAAGGACGAGGACGTCTGCCTGCACTGCGGGCTCTGCGCCGAGCGCTGCCCGACGGGCGCGTGGGACATGCAGAAGTTCCTGCTCGAGATGACGCACGCCGGACCCGGCTGCAGGCCCGCAGGCACTGGCAAGGCGGCAGCGTGAACGTCGAGCTGAAGGCGACGACCGTGGTGCCGCTCGCGGCGGTCAACGACTTCGTCGTCAAGTTCGCGAACGTCAACGGCTCGGGCTCGGCGTCGGCGAACGAGCTTTTTGCGAAGGCGATCCTCAGGATGGGCGTGCCGGTCAGCCCGCGCAACATCGTCCCGTCGAACATCCAGGGGCTGCCGACGTGGTACGAGGTCCGGGTCTCCGGCCGCGGCCATCTCGGGCGGCGTGGCGGCGTCGACATGCTCGTGCAGATGAACCCGCAGACCTGGGACGCCGACCTGAAGGAGCTCGAGCCGGGGGGCTATCTGCTGTTCGATTCGACGCGCCCGGTGCCGCGCGCGAAGCTGCGCGACGACATCGTCGTCATCGGCGTGCCGCTGACCGACATGTGCAACCGCGCGTACGCCGACCCGCGCCAGCGCCAGCTGTTCAAGAACATCATGTACGTCGGGGCGCTCGCCGCATTGCTCGGCATCGATACCGCGGTGATCGAGACGCTGTTCGCCGAGCAGTACAAGGGCAAGGAGAAGCTGCTCGATGCGAACGTCAAGGCGCTGCATCTCGGCCGCGACTTCGTCTTGCACGGCCTGCCGCATCCGCTCGGCCTGAAGATCGAGCGCGCCGACGCGGTCGGCGACCGGATCTTCATCGACGGCAACTCGGCCGGCGCGCTCGGCTGCGTCTACGGCGGCGCGACGGTCTGCGCGTGGTATCCGATCACGCCGTCGTCGTCGCTCGCCGAGGCGTTCCAGAAGTACTGCATGAAGCTGCGCGTCGATCCCGTCACCGGTCGCAACCGCTTCGCGATCGTGCAGGCCGAGGACGAGATCGCGTCGATCGGGATGGTCGTCGGTGCCGGCTGGAACGGCGCGCGCGCGTTCACCACGACGTCGGGTCCCGGCGTCTCGCTGATGACGGAGTTCATCGGCCTGGCGTACTTCGCCGAGATCCCCGTGACGATCATCGACGTGCAGCGTGGCGGCCCTTCGACCGGCATGCCGACGCGCACGCAGCAGGCCGACGTGCTCGCGTGCGCGTACGCGTCGCACGGGGACACGAAGCACGTGCTGCTGCTGCCCGAGGACCCGACCGAGTGCTTCGAGCACGCCGCGCTCGCGCTCGACATCGCCGACCGGCTGCAGACACCGGTGTTCGTGCTGACCGACCTCGACATCGGGATGAACCAGCGGCTCTGCGCGCCGTTCCGCTGGGACGACGCGCGCCGCTACGACCGCGGCAAGGTCATGACGCACGACGAGCTCGAGGCGGGCCGCGATTTCGGCCGCTACCTCGACGTCGACGGCGACGGCGTGCCGTACCGCACCTATCCCGGCACGCACCCGGTGCGCGGCAGCTTCTTCACGCGCGGCACGACGAAGGATCCCTACGCGCGCTATTCGGAGCGCGGCCCGGACTACGTCTACAACTCCGAGCGGCTGCTGCGGAAGTTCGAGACGGCGAAATCGCTCGTGCCAGCGCCGGTCGTCCACGCGGCACGCGAACCGACGCGCTACGGCGCGATCCACTACGGCTCGACCGCGCCTGCGATGTACGAGGCGCTCGAAGTCCTCGATGCCGGCGAGGTCGGCGTCGACGCGATGCGCGTCTGCGGCTTCCCTTTCGCCGACGCCGTCGGCGAGTTCATCGCGGCGCACGAGCGCGTGTTCGTCGTCGAGCAGAACCGTGACGGCCAGCTGCGCTCGCTGCTGATCAACGAGTTCGGCGTCGACCCCGCGCGGCTCGTCGCGGTGCTGCACTACGACGGCACCCCGATCACGGCGCGCTTCATCGTCGCGGCGATCACGGAGCAGGTGCGGTCGATGACGATCAAGGTGATCCGCAAGGGCAGGGCGCCCGCGCGCCGGAGCGACGTGCGATGACCTATCTCGCGAAACCGAAGCTGCGCCATCCGACGCTCGAGCGCAACGCGGTCGGCCACACGCGCCGCGACTACGAGGGCAAGATCTCGACCCTCTGCGCAGGCTGCGGCCACGACTCGATCTCGGCCGCGATCATCCAGGCGTGCTGGGAAATGGACATCGAGCCGCATCGCGTCGCGAAACTGTCCGGGATCGGCTGCAGCTCGAAGACGCCGGACTACTTCCTCGGCAACTCGCACGGGTTCAACACCGTGCACGGCCGGATGCCGTCGGTGCTGACCGGTGCGAACCTCGCGAACCGCTCGTTGCTGTACCTCGGCGTGTCGGGCGACGGCGATTCGGCGTCGATCGGCATCGGCCAGTTCGTGCACTCGATGCGCCGCGGCGTCAACATGGTCTACATCGTCGAGAACAACGGCGTCTACGGCCTGACGAAGGGCCAGTTCTCCGCGACCGCCGACCAGGGCTCGACCTCGAAGAAGGGCGTCGTCAACGCCGACACGCCGATCGATCTCGTCGGGCTGTCGCTGCAGCTCGGCGCGACCTACGTCGGACGCAGCTTCTCGGGTGACAAGGGCCAGCTCGTGCCGCTGATCAAGGGCGCGATCCGCCACCGCGGCGCGGCGTTCCTCGACGTCATCAGCCCGTGCGTCGCGTTCAACAACCACCCCGGCAGCACCAAGAGCTACGACTACGTGCGCGAGCACAACGACGCGGTCAATCGCATCGACTTCATCACGACGCGCGACGAGATATCGGTCGACTACGACGAAGGCGCCTCGATCGCGGTCGAGCAGCACGACGGCTCGGTGCTGCGGCTGCGCAAGATCGACCCCGCGTACGACCCGACCGACCGCATTGCCGCGATGAACTACGTGCAGGAGCACCAGGCGCGCGGCGAGGTCGTGACGGGCCTGCTCTACGTCGACCCGCGCGCGCAGGATTTGCACGAGCACCTCGCGACGGTTGACGCGCCGTTCAACACGCTGGCCGAGCGCGAGCTGTGCCCGGGCAACGCGCAGCTCGATCGCATCAACGCTTCCTTGCGCTGACCAGCCGCTTCAGTCGCCGTAGTCGTAGCTGGAAAGCGTGTCGTACAGCGACGTGCCGTCCGGCGACTTCAGGTCGTCGATGCGCCAGCAGCCCTTCGCGTCGCGTGTCACGACGACCACCGCACAGGTCTTGTTGCGCGCGACATCGAGCGAGAACCGATAGCACGTCCGCACCATCGCCGCGTGCTTCGGCCGCGCCATCTCGGCGAACGTCACCGGCGGCAGCATCGCCCCATCCTGCGCGCCGGTCCACGGGTCGGACGAGATCGCACACTGCTCGATCGCGCTGCACGCGCGGTCGCGTTCGAGCAGGCGCAGCAGGCGTGGCGACAACAACGCGGCGGCATCGCCGGGGCGCTGCGGGAAATCGCGGAACGAGCGGTACAGCAGCTCGGCTGCCGCCGTCGGCGAAGCGAGGCGGCACGCGGCCGTGCGCGGATCGGCAGCAGCGACGACGGCGAGGAGCATCACGAGCGGCGACATGGCGGCTCAGCGGACCGGCAAGGACGCCTGCTCGAGCACCGCGACGCGAGCCTCGAGCGCCTCGATGCGCTGTTCGAGCGCGCTGCGCGCAGCGCCGGTCGCGGCCATGGGGTCCGGTTCCGCCGTGCCGATCTCGGGCTCGCCGCAGAGCAGGTGGGCGTAGCGATCCTCGCGCTGCCCGGGATGGCGAGGGATGCGCACCGCCAGCGGCGGCATTCTCGACGACAGTCGCTCGAGCGTTTCGCGCAGGTCTTCCGGCCCGGTGAAGTCGGCGAGGCGGTCGCAGCGGACGAACAGCTCGTTCTGCGTCTGCGCGCCGCGCAGCATCAGCACGCACAGCACCGCGCGCTGCCGGCGCGTCAGCGCGAGTGCTTCGTCGATGCGGTGCTCGTAGCGCAGCGCGCGTGCACCGTGGACGACGGCCACGAAGCCCTTGTCCTCGAGCGTGCGCAGCGCGTGCCCGACCTCGCCCGGATCGAGCTCCAGCAGCGGGTGCCGACTCGTCTTCTGATTGGCGCCGACGACGATCGCGTTGAGCGTCATGGGGTAGAGGTCCGGCGTGGTCGCCGATTTCTCGATCAGCACGCCGAGCGCGCGCGCCTCGACGCGCGTGAGCGCCGGCCGCACGTGCGGGTCGTTTTCGCTTTCGATCTCGCTGCTCAAACGAGCCTCCTGATCATGCGCAAAGGGTACCGGCGTCCGTGGGTCGTGCGGCTGGGCCCGGGATCATGCAGTTTGCACGCGAGCGTGCCAAGTCAAGCCGTTATAGCGGTGTCTTCCGTTGGCATGACGATTGCTGCATTCAGTCCGGGCGACGCTCGCCCCCTCTGGAGATGAACTCATGTTGCGGATGATCGGACGACTCGTTTGGATGGCGGTGGGTGCGGTAGGCGTGAAGGCGTGGGAGGAATCGCAGCGCCAGAAGCGTTCCCCGAACGGAAACGGCACGCGTAGTGGCGGCAGTCGCGCGAAGCGCGCCAGCACGACCGCCGGCGAGTAAACGCGGAGGACCAAGCTCGATGCCGACGGCCGACGGACCTGCCCGATGATCAAGCTCTATTACTCGCTCGATTCCGCGCGGACCGCGCGGATCGCGGTGACGGCCCTGAAGGAACTGGGCATCACCGACAGGTGCATCTCGCTGGCCGCCCGCCCGGACATCGAGCTCGAGACGCTGCCGGATACGTACACGGCGGAAACCTCGGACTTCGCGCCGGGGCTCAAGCGCGGCGTCGCGCTCGGCGGCACGACCGGCCTCGTGGCGGGACTCGCGGCTGCCGCGATCCCGCCGCTCGGCATCTCGCTCGCGGGCGGTGCTCTGCTCGCGATCGTGGGCGCCGCGGTCGGCGCGTGGGCGTCCGCGCTCGCAGGCTCGGCCGTCCCCACCGACCTGCGGCGACTGTTCGAAGGCGAGATCGCGCGCGGACGCGTGCTGCTCTCGGTCGAAGTTCCGGCCGACCAGTCGGCCGCGGTCGTGCGCGCGCTCGAGTCGATCGGGCCCAGTGTCGTCCCGATCCAGGCGCCGCCCACGGCGCTCGCGTGACACTCGGCATCGGAACGCGCTCGACGTGAAGCCGCGCGTTGCGCGCGAGAGCCCGCGTCGCTAGCGTGCAGGGCGCCGACGCCCGGGTGGCGAAACCGGTAAACGCAGCGGACTTAAAATCCGCCGGCCGCAAGGCCTTGCCGGTTCGACTCCGGCCCCGGGCATGCTCCTAGCTCCCCTCGAACCCATTCGAGAAGATCGGATCCCCGGCGGGCCCCGCCGCGACCGCGCCAGTCCAGAATCCGCCGGTGATCGCGAACGAGCCGCCCGGGGAGGGTTGATCCGGATCGGCGTCGTGCTGTCCGATCGTGCCCTGCACGACGACGTTGCCGCCGCTGGAGCGCGCGCCGCCGGCATCGATGGTGGATCGAATGAGCGCGAACGCCGGGGCGGCGCCTGCCGGCGCCGTCGTTGCGGCCGGTTCCGCGGTGACCCTCGATACCGAGCATGCGATCAACACCAGCGCGAAACCGCTCGCCGCGTGCCATCGGCGTGGCGTCGTGTCATCGATTCGTTTGCCGTCCATGTCGTTGCCCTACTGGCACGCCGCGCTGGCGCATTTCGCGACGCGCAGCGCCCCATTGGTCGAATGCGAGTAGGCGATGACCGGCATCCCGTCGGCGCCGAGCGCCAGCGCATTGGCCAGCCCGGTTTCGGAAAACGCATTGTCGACGGTGGTGAACGTGTTGCCATTGCTGCAGGTTCGGTTGCCGCATCGCAACAGACCCAGGCTGAT
>DATLNY010000074.1:0-2804 GCA_035536495.1 Candidatus Saccharimonadia bacterium
GTAGATGTACTTCGCGATCGCGGTCGAGCCGACGAAGCTCACCGCCTTGATGTCGGGGTGCGCGAGGATCGCGTCGACCGCGACCTTGTCGCCGTGCACGACCGAGAACACGCCGCGGGGAAGCCCCGCTTCCTCGAGCCACTGCGCGAGCAGCAGCGACGCCGAGGGATCGCGCTCGGACGGCTTCAGCACGAAGCAGTTCCCGCACGCGATCGCGATCGGGAACATCCACAGCGGCACCATCGCGGGGCAATTGAACGGGGTGATGCCGGCGACGACGCCGAGTGGCTGGCGCATCGACACCGCGTCCATCTGCCCGGCGACGTTCTCGGTGAACTCGCCCTTCAGCAGGTGCGGGATCCCGCATGCGAACTCGATGACCTCGAGCCCGCGCGCGACTTCGCCGAGCGCGTCCGAATGCGTCTTGCCGTGCTCGGAGGTCAGCTGGGACGCCAGCACGTCGGCGTTGCGCTCGACGATCTCGCGCAGCTTGAACATCACGCGCGCGCGGCGGATCGGCGGGGTCTGCGACCACGCCGGGAACGCCGCCTTCGCCGCAGCGACGGCGGCGTCGATCGTCGCGGCGTCCGCGAAGTGGACGACGCCGGTCTGCTGCCCGGTCGCGGGGTTGTAGACGGCGCCCGTGCGCGTGCCGCCGTCGGCGCGTGCGCCTGCGATCCAGTGCGGGATGCGCAGGGGCGCGGTCGCCTTCAGGGGTGTAGTCGATTCGTTGCGCAACACGGTGCTCATGCGACTGCTCCCGCGCCGTCCGGCTCGACGGACAACGCCTCCATTTCGATGACGTCATTCCCGCGCGAGCGGGAATCCATTCTGCTCGCGGCCGGCCCGTGAAAAAATGGATTCCCGCATGCGCGGGAATGACGCGGTTTGGTGGTGATGATATTGCCCTCGAATGCGTCGCGGGAGCTCACGCCACCGCGCGGATCGACTCGCGCACGCCTTCGACGAGACGGTCGAGCTCGGCATCGGTCGTGATGACGGGCGGCGCGAGCGCGATCGTATCGCCGGTGAAGCGCACGAGCAGGCCGCGCTTCAACGCTTCCTCGAACACGCGCACGCCGCGCAGGCCGGGCGAGCCCGCGACGCCCGACATCTCGACCGCCGCGGCGGCCGAGTAGTTGCGGATGTCGACGACGTTCGGCTCGCCCTTGAGCGAGTGGACGCCGGCTTCGAGCTTGCGCCCGAGCGCTGCGAACTGCTGCGGCGTACCTTCCGCCTGCATGAGGTCGAGCGTTGCGTGGGCAGCGGCGACCGCGAGCGCATGGCCCGAGTACGTGTAGCCGTGGAACAGCTCGACCGCGTAGTCGGGTCCCTGCATGTACGCGTCGTAGATTCCCTGTCGCGCGATGACGCCGCCCATCGGGACGGTGCCGTTGTTGACGCATTTCGCGAACGTGATGAGGTCGGGCACCGCGCCGAACGCATCGGCACCGAACCATTCGCCCATGCGCCCGAAACCGGTGATGACCTCGTCGAAGATGAGCAGGATGCCGTGCTTCGTGCAGATCTCGCGCAGCCGCTGCAGGTAGCCCTTCGGCGGAACGAACACCCCGGCGGAGCCCTGCATCGGCTCGACGATGACGGCGGCGATCGTGGATGCGTCATGCAGCGCGACGATCCGCTCGAGCTCGTCGGCGAGGTGCAGGCCCCAGGTCGGCTGCCCGCGCGTGTAGGCCATCTCGGCGAGGTTGTGCGTGTGCGGCAGGTGGTCGACGCCGTTGATCATCAGCGGCGCGAACATCCTGCGGTTCGCGACCATGCCGCCGACCGAGATGCCGCCGAGGCCGACGCCGTGATAGCCCTTTTCGCGGCCGATGAGCCGCGTGCGGGACGCCTCGCCGCGCAGCCGGTGGTAGCCGATCGCGATCTTGATCGCGGTGTCGACGGCTTCGGAGCCCGAGTTCGTGAAGAACACCCGGTTGAGGTCGCCGGGCGCGAGAGTCGCGATCCGCTCGGCGAGCCGGAACGTGTCGGGGTTCGCGACCTGGAATGCGGGGAAGTATTCACCGCGGTCGAGCTGCTGCTTGACCGCTTCGACGATGCGCGGATGGCAGTGGCCGAGACCGGAGCACCACAGGCCCGAAAGCCCGTCGAACAGCTGCTGCCCTTCGCTCGTCGTGTAGTAAGCGCCTTTCGCCGCGACGAGCAGCCGATCCGCCGGCTTGTGTTGCTTGAAGTAGCGGTTGTGCGTGAACGGCATCCAGTACGGATCGAGGTTCAACGCGGTTTCGGCGGCCGATACGGCACGCGGCGCGGTCAGGGTCGTGTCCATCGGATCTCGCGGGCGGTTGGAGTACCGCTGCGGCCGCGAGTCTCGCCCGCGCCGACAGCGGTGGTGTTGCGGAGGCCGGGCATCGCCCTGGTTCCTCCCCTCCGGCGCGATCCCTCCGGAGCGCCGGTGCGGGCTCGAGCCCACGGCCCGAGTGTCGCGCGTTTCGCCACGCAACGCACGCCGCGGCGCTACCGGCGTACGCTGCTGGCCGCTTGTAGGAGGGGCCTCAGCCCGGACCGCAGGACTGCCCGGAGCGGTCGGGGCTGAGGCCCCTCCTACAGGGATCGGTGTTCGGGAACGGCGCGGCGGCGTGTTAGGTTTTTGCGATGGACCTGATCCTGCGGCACGCCAACCTTCCCGACGGCCGGCACGACGTCGACGTCGCGATCGACGGCGGACGCATCGTTGCGATCGAGGCGCAGCTCGCCGCAGCCGCGCGCGAGGAAATCGACTGCGCGCACCGGCTCGTCTCGCCCGCGTTCGTCGACTCGCACTTCCACCTCGACGCCGC
>DATLNY010000075.1:0-3307 GCA_035536495.1 Candidatus Saccharimonadia bacterium
GCCGCCGATCCCCGCACCGCCCGAGATGTGGACGTTCGCCCCGATCTGCGCGCAGGACCCGACCGTTGCCCACGTGTCGACCATCGTGCCCTGCCCCACGTAGGCGCCGATGTTGACGAACGAGGGCATCAGCACGACGTCCTTCGCGATGTGCGCGCCGCGGCGCACGACCGCGCCCGGCACGACCCGAGCGCCGCCGGCGCGGAACGCGGCAGCGTCGTGCGATTCGTAACGCAACGCGACCTTGTCGAAATACGGCGCGGGCGCGCCTTCCATGACGCGGTTCGGAGACAGCCGGAAATGCAGCAGCACGGCCTTCTTCAACCACTGGTTGACGCGCCACCCGCCCGCGCCGTCGGGCTCGGCGACGCGCAGCGTGCCGGCCTCGAGCCCGGCGAGCGCTTCGTCGACCGCGGCGCCGGCGCGCTCCTTGAGCGTATCCGCAGCCGTCGAATCCCGCGCAGCCCAGCTCTCGTCGATCGTGCGCTCAGCCGTGTGCATGGCGTTCCGTTCCTCCGGTCAACGTGGTGCCCGCGCCGTCGACGTGACGGTGGATCGCAGCCTCGAGCGCCTCGAGGCGCGGCTCGTCGAGCGGCGCATCGTGCGCATCGCTCAGCACGAAGAAATCCTCGGCGCGCTCGCCGAAGGTTGCGATTCGCGCTCCGTGGACACGAACGCCGCTCTGGCGCAGCGCCTGCGCGACATGCGCGAGCAACCCGGGCCGATCGGCGCAGGTCAGCGCGAGCTGCGTGCGGCCGGCGGCGTCCTGGCCGAACTCGAGCCGCGTCGGTATCGGAAACTGGCGCTGGCGCCGCGTCAGCGCGCGTCGCGCGGGACGCTCGTCGAGCGTCGGCGCGGCGAGCGCCGAAGCGAGCCGCGCCTCGATCTCGCGCGCGCGCGCTGCGGACACGACGGGGCCGCCGTCGGCTTCGAGCACCTCGAACGTGTCGAGCGCGCGTCCGTCGCGCGTATTGGTGACGCGCGCCTCGACGACGCCGAGGCCGAGCCGGTCGAGCACGGCGGTGATCGTCGCGAACAGCCCGTCGCGATCGGGCGAATGCACGAGCACCTCGGTCGTCGCGCGCGCGCCGACGGACCGCACCGCGACCAGCGCGGCGTCGCGCGAGTGCGCGAGCACGGCACGGGTCTGCCACGCGAGCTGCTCCGGCGAGTAGCGCAGGAAGCTCTCGTCCGCGAAGCTCGCCCACAGCGCGGCGACCGCATCGCGATCGACCCCGTCGCGCGCGAGCAGCTCGAGCGCTTCGGCGCGTGTCTGCGCGATCCGCTCGGATGCGTGCACGGGATGCTCGAGCCCGCGCGCGAGCTGGAAGCGCGTTGCGCCGTGGAGGTCCGACAGCAGCCGGTCCTTGAATCCGTTCCAGAGGCGCGGGCTCGTGCCGTTGATGTCGGCGACCGTCAGCAGGTAGAGGTAGTCGAGTCGCTCCTGCTCGCCGACGTGCGCGGCGAAGCGGCTCACGACCGCGGGATCGCCGATGTCCTGCTTCTGCGCGGTCGTCGACATCGTCAGATGCTCGCGCACGAGCCACGCGACGAGCTCGGTCTCCGGCGCCGCGAGGCCGAGGCGCGTCCCGAACGCGCGCGCCTCCTGCTCGCCGAGCACGGAATGGTCGCCGCCGCGACCTTTCGCGATGTCGTGAAACAGCGCGGCGAGGTAGAGCAGCTCGCGCCGCCGCAGCCGCGGCAGCAGCGCGTGCGCGAGCGGGAATGTCTCCGCGTCGTGCGCAAAACGCTCGATGAAGCGCAGCACCTTCAGCGTGTGCTGGTCGACGGTGTAGACGTGGAACAGGTCGTGCTGCATGCGCCCGGCGACGCGCCCGAACGCCGGCACGAGCCGCGCGAGCACGCCGTAACGTCCCATCAAGGAGAGCACGCGCGCGACGGCGCCGGGATGCGAGAGGATCGCGAGAAACGCGGCGCCGGCTTCGCTGCTCGCGCGCAACCACGGATCGAGGCGCGGCAGCAACTCGTCGAGCTGCGCGAGCAGCCGCGGCCGGAACCCCTTCAACGCGGGCATGTCGGCGAGCTTCGCGAATGCGCGCAGCAACAGCACGGGCTCGCGCTCGAGCCGGCCGGGTTTCGCGAGGTCGAGACGCTCGTCGACCGCGACGAAGTCCGCATCGAGCGCGTGCGGCGTTTCGCCGTGGCGCAGCTCCGCGAGCCGCTGCAGCAGCCGCTCGGTGACGCGGTCGACCGCGGCGGCGGCCCGGTAGTAGCCCTGCATGAACTGCTCGACCGCAAGGTTCTGCGCATGCTCGTCGGCGTGCCCGAAGCGCGTCGCGAGATCGCGCTGGTGCTCGAACAGCAGGCGCTCCTCGGCGCGCGGCGAAACGGCGTGCAGCCCGAAGCGCGCGCGCCACAGCGTGTCGCGCGCGGCGATCAGCGCTGCGAGCTCGGCTGCGCCGAGCAGCCCGCGCGCGGCGAGGCCTTCGACGTCGTGCACGCCGAGTTGCCGCTGGGCGAGCCACGACGCGAGCTGCAGGTCGCGCAGTCCCCCGGGACCTTCCTTCACGTTCGGCTCGAGGTTGTGTGAGGTGTCGTCGTGCCGCGCGTGGCGCGCAGCCTGCTCGGCGAGCTTCGCCTGCGCGTACGCCTCGGGCGGCCAGATCGCGTCCGGCGCGATTGCCGCACGCATCGCCTCGAACAGCGCCGGTGCACCGTCGAGCAACCGCGCTTCCATCATCGAGGTCGTGATCGTGATGTCGCCGGCGGCCGCGATCGCGCATTGCTGCGGTGTGCGCACCGCGTGGCCCGGCTTGAGTCCGTCGTCCCAGAGGCGCTTGAAGAATTCCTCGATGCGGCGCGACTGCGTCGCATCGGGCTCGTCCTCGACCAGCACGAGCAGGTCGAGGTCCGAGTGCGGGAACGATTCGCCGCGCCCGAAGCCGCCGACCGCGACGAGTGCTGTGGCTCCCCACTCGGGCGTCATCCCGGCGCAAGCCGGGACCCAGTGCCTGTCCGCACCCGAAGTCGCTGGGTCCCGGCTTGCGCCGGGATGACGCCCATCCGCAACCGCGGTCCACGCATCGAGCACGGCCTGCTCGACGGCCCAGGCACGCGCGCGCACGAGCTCGCCAACGGGAACGCCCGACCACAATGCGTCGGCGAGCTTCGCGTCGAGCGCAGCGAGGCGCTCGCGCGTTGCGGAAACCGGCGCGGCAGTCGGCCACCAATGCTCGCGGCGATCGGGTGCGGGGAGTTTCATCGGGCGCGCAACGCCAGGGGGCGTCAGCTCACGGGACGCGCTCGTCCGCGCCGAGCGTCATGACCTCGAAGCCGTCGCCGGTCA
>DATLNY010000076.1:0-2786 GCA_035536495.1 Candidatus Saccharimonadia bacterium
TCCGAGCGCGTCGCGAACGGCGCGCCGGTGACGCGGTCGGCGGCGTGTGCGCTGGCCGCACACGTGAGGAGCAAGGCCACGAGTGTCGTGCGCATGGGAGCTCGCCTGTGCAGCTCCCCTCTCCCGGAGGGAGAGGGGACACTCCGGTGTCGTCGTTCGACCCGATCAGGGCGTGGTCTTTTCGGGATCCGCTTCGGTCTTCGCGGGGTCCGGAGTCGTCGCGGGGTCCGCGGCAGGCGCGGCTGCGGGCTTCGCCGACGCGAGTGCTTCCGCGACGCCGGCGATGTGCTCGGCACCGGTCGGGATCGTGATCGACGACGCGACGAAATCATCTCCGATCGGCTCGGCGCGGCCGCCGAGGCATTTCGCGAGGAACTGCTCGGTCACGGCGTTGAACGCCATGTTGTTCTCGGGACGCGCGAAGCCGTGGCCTTCGTCGGGGAACAGCACGTAGGTGACCGGGATGTTCTTCGCCTGCATCGCCTGCACGATCTGGTCCGATTCGGCCTGCTTGACGCGCGGGTCGTTCGCGCCTTGTCCGATCAGGAGCGGCTTCTTGATCTTGTCGACATGCGTGAGCGGCGAGGCCGCGACGAGCAGCGCCTTGCCTTCCTCGGTGCCGGGATCGCCCATGCGCGTGTGGAATTCCTGCCGGAACGCCGCCCAGTACGGCGGGATCGTCGACAGCAGCGTGATGAGGTTCGAGGGGCCGACGATGTCGACGCCGCACGCGAACTTGTCGGGCGTGAACGTCAGGCCCGCGAGCACCGAGTAGCCGCCGTAGCTGCCGCCCATGATCGCGACCTTGTCGGCGCTCGTGATGCCCTGCGCGATCGCCCAGTCGGTCGCGTCGATGAGGTCGTCGTGCATCGCCTTGCCCCACTGCAGGTTGCCTGCATTGAGGAACGCCTTGCCGAAGCCGGTCGAGGCGCGGAAGTTCGGCATCAGCACCGCGTAACCTCGGTTCGACAGCCACTGCGCGGTGCGGTCGAAGCCCCAGGTGTCGCGGCCCCACGGCCCGCCGTGCGGCAGCAGCACCATCGGCACCGGCGCGTTCGGCTTGCCGTCCTTGTCGTCGTCGGTGCCGGGCGGCAGCGTGTAGTACGAGACCTGCGTGAGGCCGTCGCGCGACTTGATCTCGACCGGATGCATGTAGACGAGCGGCGCGCCGGCGAGCGCGGGGCGCGTCTCGATCCACTCCTTCGTGGTGCCGGCCGAACGGTCGTACAGGTAGTACTTGTAGCCGCCATCGGACCGGTCGAGGCCCACGACCCAGCGGTCGTCTGCAAGCGTGCGGCTCGCGACCACGACGTCGCCGTCGCCGATCGCCTTGAGCGCATCGAGGTCCTTCTGCAGCGCCGGATCGAGCGCCTTCCACTCCTGCCTGAGGTAGTTGATGCCCGCGGCCTGCACGACGCCGGTCTGGGGATGGATGATCGCGTCGCCGATGTCGGCGCGCGCATCCTCGACCAGGAGCTTCGGCTCGGTGCCGGCCGGCCACGGATACGCGAACAGCGCGGCCTTGTCGCGGTCGCGGCTGTCGATGACGTACAGCGTGTCACCGGCTGCGTTGAAGCCCACGGCGTACGACGTCAGCGAGTCTGCCTGCGGGATCGTCGCCCAGTTGGTCCAGCCACCCTTGCCGTCCGGGCGCAGCCACTCCTTGCCGCCGTCGGCCGTCGGCCGCTCGGCGAGCTGCACGACGAAGTCGTCGTTCGCGACGAAGCCGCCGAACTCGTCGTTCTTCTGCACGAGCGTGCGCTCGCCGCTCGCGATGTCGACGACGTGCAGGTCGAAGTATTCCTTGTTGCGGTCGTTGACCTGCACGAGCACCTTGCCGGGCTGCTTGTGCGTGAGGCCCACGATCGCGGCGCGTGCGCCCGCAAACGGCGTGATGTCGCGCGTCGCGCCGGTGTCGAGGTCGACCGCGTGGACGTGGAAGTTCTCGTCGCCGCCGACGTCCTGCATGTAGAGCAGGTGCTTGCCGTCGTACGCGAAGCGGAACTGGCGGATCGGACGCACCGTGTCGTTGGTGACGGCCTTCGCCGCGTCGGGCTGCTCGAACGGCGCGACGTAGACATTGAGCACACCGTTCAGCGGCGCGATGTAGCCGATGCGCTTGCCGTCGGGGCTGATCGTTGCGGCGGTGCGTTCGGGATTGCCGAACAATGCGTCGCGCGAGATCAGCGCAACCTCGGCCTTCGGCGCGGGCGCGGCCGGCGTCGCAACTGGCTCGGGGGCAGGGGGCGCGGCGTCGCGCCCGCAGGCGGCGAGCACGATGGCAAGAATCAGTGGGGAAACGGGGATTCGCTGCACGGGGGCAGGCTCCTGGATGCGTCGAGGGGGCGCCAGCATGCCACGTCGCGCGCCGTCGCGCGTCCGGCGCGCCGCTGGCCGCCCCGCGCGCGACGCACCTACAATCCGGCCATGTTCCAGATCACGCCCGCGTTCGCGGTTCCGTTCATCGAGGCGCAGCTGCCGAACGCCGACGCGCTCAACGCCGCGCTGCACGCATTGTTCGTCGCGCGCGAGGGCGAAGGCGGCAAGTACCGCAATCCCGCGACCTCGATGCGGATCAACCCCGGCCTGTTCGAGAGCGAGTTCAACCTGTTCTCGTGGACCGAGCCGTGCGTGCAGGAGCTGCGCGAGTTCTGCTGGGGCGCGCTGTCGCGCGCGATCGCGCAGTTGAACGGCTACGGCGCGGACGAGATGAACCAGCTCAGGATCCTGTCGCACACCTGGTTCCACGTCACCCGCCGTGGCGGCTGGTTCGGCCTGCACAACCA
>DATLNY010000077.1:0-9679 GCA_035536495.1 Candidatus Saccharimonadia bacterium
TAGACGCGCGCCATTTCGACTTCGTCACGCGCTTCGATGCAGGAGGGGCGCGCCGATCACGCCGGAAGCCGGCCGCGCTCGATCATGACGCCAACCGATTTCGCGCCCGTCACGGCGCCCGGTTTCGACAGCCGCAAACGCAGCCAGCCCACGCCGAATTCGCGCATGACGATCTCGGCGCAGCGCTCGGCGAGCGTCTCGACGAGCTCGAAGCGCGACTCGCCGACGAACGCGATGAGGCGTTTCGAAATGCGTTTGTAGTCGAGCGTGTCGTCGATGCGATCGCTCGCCGCCGGCACGGTGTTGTCGAACGCCATCTCGAGGTCGATCGCGACGGTCTGCCGGATGTTGCGCTCCCAGTCGTAGATCCCGATGACGGTCTCGATGCGCAGGTCTTCGATGAATACCGTGTCCATTCCGGGCGAGGTTACAGCGGCGCGAGCCCGGCGAGATCCCAGCGCGGGTGCACGCGGATCGCCGCGTCGTCGTGCAGGCCGGCCTCGAGGCGCAGCGCGCCGGCGAACGCGATCATCGCGCCGTTGTCGGTGCAGAACGCCGGGCGCGGAAACGCGACGCGGAAGCCGTCGCGCGCCGAATCGGCCGCGAGCCGCTCGCGCAGCCGGTGGTTCGCGCCGACGCCGCCTGCGACGACGAGCGTGCGCGCGCCGGTCTGCTGCAACGCCCGGCGGCACTTGATCGCGAGCGTTTCGACCACGGCGTCCTCGAAGCTGCGCGCGATGTCGGGACCCGCACCGGCTTCGTCGCCGCGCGCGCGCCACGCGAGCATCACCTGGGTCTTCAACCCCGAGAAGCTGAAGTCGAGGCCCGGCCGATCGGTCATCGGGCGCGCGAACCGGTGGCGGTCGTGCCCCGTTACCGCGAGCGCCGCGATCGACGGCCCGCCCGGATACGGCAGGCCCATGAGCTTCGCGGTCTTGTCGAACGCCTCGCCCGCCGCGTCGTCGAGCGTGTCGCCGAGCAGGCGGTACTGCCCGACCGCCTCGACCGCCATCAGCATCGTGTGGCCGCCCGAGACGAGCAGCGCGACGAACGGCGGCTCGGGCGGATTGGGCTCGAGCAGCGGCGCGAGCAGGTGTCCTTCCATGTGATGGACGCCGACTGCGGGCTTGCCGAGCGCCCACGCGAGCGCTCGCCCTGCCCCCGCGCCGACGAGTAGCGCCCCGACGAGGCCCGGCCCGGCCGTGTACGCGACACCGTCGAGCTCGCCGAGGGCGATGCCGGCATCGCCGAGCGTTTCGCGCACGAGCGGCACGAGCTTGCGGACGTGGTCGCGCGAGGCGAGCTCCGGCACCACGCCGCCGTAGTCCTCGTGCAGCCCGACCTGGCTGTAAAGCGCATCCGCGAGCAGTCCTGCCGCAGTGTCGTACACCGCGACGCCGGTCTCGTCGCACGAGGTTTCGATTCCGAGCACTTTCATCGCCCGAGGGCTCCTGCGGGGGCTTCCGGGACTTCGATCGCGGTCGCGCCACGCGCGAGGCGCGCCGCGGGCGCCGGCGCGACGCGACCGATGCCACCCTACACAAAATTTGGCGGCCGGGCTTGGATTCGGACGCCGCGGACCGCTAGAATGCGCGGCTCGCTGCGGGCGTCAAGCCCGTGGTCCGTACCCGGAGACATCATGCCCAACGTCAAAGTCCGCGAGAACGAGCCTTTCGAGTTCGCGCTTCGCCGTTTCAAGCGCACCTGCGAAAAAGCCGGCGTCCTCGCCGAAACCCGCAAGCGCGAGTTCTACGAAAAGCCGACCCAGGAGCGCAAGCGCAAGGCCGCCGCGGCCGTCAAGCGCCACCTGCGCCGGATGTCGCGCGACGTCACGAAGCGCCAGCGGCTCTACTGAGCCTGGCCTGCGCCGCATCACCGCGGCGCGCCGACACCCCGCTTCCCGAATGGCCGGCCCCGCAGACGCGGCGCCGGCTTTTCGTTTTTCTGGAGACCGCACCGATGAGCCTCAAGGCCCGCCTCACCGAAGACATGAAGGCCGCGATGAAGTCCGGCGACAAGGAGCGCCTCGGCGTCATCCGCCTCGTCAATGCGTCGATCAAGCAGCGCGAAGTCGACGAGCGCATCGAGCTCGACGACGCGCAGGTGCTCGCCGTGCTCGAGAAGATGCTGAAGCAGCGCCGCGACTCGATCTCGCAGTTCGACGCCGCCGCGCGCAAGGACCTCGCCGACAAGGAACGCTTCGAAGTCGGCGTGATCGAGGGCTACCTGCCCGCGAAGCTCTCCGACGGCGAAGTCGAAGCGATCGTGGACGAGGCGATCCGCGAGACCGCACCGGCCGGCGCGAAGGACATGGGCAAGGTCATGGCCGTGGTCAAGCCGAAGCTCGCCGGCCGCGCCGACATGGGCAGGCTCTCCGAGCTCGTCAAGCGCAAGCTCGCGGCGCTCGGCTGATTGCCGAAGCTGCCGCAGGGCCCTCCCATCCGTCATTCCCGCGCAAGCGGGACTCCATTTTCAGGCGGTTCGATCAAAATGGATTCCCGCTTGCGCGGGAATGACGGCTGCTGAGTGACGAAGCGTTTAGCTCTAACCTCAGCCCTCTCCCCAGCCTTCGCTCAGCCCCTGACAATGGGCCGCATCCCCGACTCGTTCCTCGACGACCTGCTCGCACGCACCGACATCGTCGAGGTGATCGAGGCGCGCGTGCCGTTGAAGCGCGCGGGCCGCGAGCATCGCGCGAACTGTCCGTTCCACGACGAGCGCACGCCGTCGTTCTGGGTCAGCCCGCAGAAGCAGTTCTATCACTGCTTCGGCTGCGGCGCGCACGGCACCGCGATCAGGTTCCTGATGGAGTACGACCGCATGGAGTTCCTCGACGCGGTCGAGGAGCTCGCGCAGCGCGCGGGCGTGACGGTGCCGCGCGAGGCGCGCGCGGGTTCGAGCGGCGAGTTCAACGAGCTCTACGACGTCTGCGAGGCCGCGACGCGCTGGTTCCAGCGGAATCTCGCCGCGAGCGACAAGGCGAAGGCGTACTTCGACCGGCGCGGCGTCGACGAGGCGAACGTGCGACGGTTCGCGCTCGGCTACGCGCCCGATGCGTGGGACGGCCTCAAGACCGCGCTCGGCACCGACGCGCAGCGCCTGAAGGCGCTCGAGAAAGCCGGGCTGCTGACGCACGGCGATCGCGGCACCTACGACAAGTTCCGCGACCGCGTGATGTTCCCGATCCACGACCGCCGCGGCCGCGTCATCGCGTTCGGCGGCCGCGTGCTCGGCGCCGACGACGGTCCGAAATACCTCAACAGCCCCGAGACGCCGCTGTTCCACAAGGGCCGCGAGCTGTTCGGCCTGCACCAGGCGCGCCAGGCGAACTCGAAGCTTTCGCGGCTCGTCGTCGTCGAGGGCTACATGGACGTCATCGCGCTGTTCCAGTACGGCGTCACGCAGGCCGTCGCGACGCTCGGCACCGCGACGACGAAGGACCACGCCGAGCTCCTGTTCCGCAACAGCGCCGACGTCGTGTTCTGCTTCGACGGCGACCGCGCCGGGCGGTCGGCCGCGTGGCGCGCGGTCGAGTCGGTACTGCCGCGACTCAAGGAAGGCCGCCAGGCGCTGTTCCTGTTCCTGCCCGAAGGCGAGGATCCCGACACGATCGTGCGCGCGGAGGGGCTCGACGGTGTCGAGGCGCGGGTTCGCGACGCGACGCCGCTGTCGGAGTTCTTCTATGCCGAGCTCTCGAAGGACGTCAACCTCGCCTCGATCGACGGCAAGGCGCGGCTCGCGGAGCGCGCGAAGCCGTTCCTCGGCGCGATCCCCGACGGCGCGTTCCGGGACCTCATGCACGCGCGCCTCGGCGAGATCACGGGGCTCGGCGCCGCGCCCGCGGCGAGGCCGGCGCCGCCGCCGGCCGTCATGCGGCCGCGCGCAAACGCGCCGGCGCAGCGCAGCATCGTGCGTGCCGCGATCGAGCTGCTCGTGCAGCAGCCCGCACTCGTGCAGGAGCTCGAGCCGCCGTACATCTTCTACGCGCTCGACCGTCCCGGCATCGCGCTGCTGCGCGAGCTGATCGAGCTGTGCCGCGCGCGGCCCGACATCACGACCGGCGCGCTGCTCGAGCATTTCGAGGGGCGCGACGACTACGCGGCGCTTGCGAAGCTCGCCCTCGCGGATCTCATGATCGACCCGAGCGTGTACCCCGACAATTTCCGCGGCGCGATCGCGAAGCTCAACTCGGAGACCGAGGCGCAGCGGCGCGGCGCGCTGCTCGACAAGCAGGCGGAAGGTGCGCTCAGCGACGCCGACAAGCAGGAGCTGCGCGAGCTGCTTGCGGCGAAGGGGCGGCCTGCTGCCGGGTGATCGCTTCACCAAGGGGCGGCGCGGCGACCTCGGACCCTCACCCCCTGCCCCTCTCCCGGGGGGAGAGGGGAGACCGGCGCCCTCAGCGGACGTTGATGCCGCCGCTGAAGCGTCGCTTCACGTCGCGGCGGTCGCGCTGCGACTGCTTCGGCGCGACGTGCTGCAGGAATTCCTGCGCGCGGGCGTAATCGAAGTCGCAGACCGCGCGCTTGTTGCGGCGCTCGGCCTCGTGCAGCAGCCGGCATCGCACCGCGAGCTGGTCGGGCACGTTCATCAGGATCGCCTGGGTCCTGACGTAGGCACTGACGAGCTCGACCTTCTCGGTCTCGGACAGCATCGCCTGCTTCGGGTTCTTCGCGATCACCGCCGCCATCCGGTCGACCGCCTCGCGCAAACGCGGCATGTCCTCCTGCAGGATCAGGATCTGCTCGAGGTCGTGCGCGGTGAGCTCGGAACGCTCCTTGAGCGGCGCCTTCGCGATCGCGGCGTCGAGTGCTTCCTTCCAGCCGGCGAAGTCCGAGAAGCTGTCGTCGGCCTCGACGATGACGGTTTCGAGCTCGGTCGCCTTGCGCTCCTCGGGCACGGCGGTCGCGGGCACGCAGAAACCCAGCAGGACGATCACGATCGCGGCGCGCATGGCGGACTCTCCGGTATGCCGAAAAAGTAGCATGGCGACGGGGCCGTCGCATGCTTCGCCGCAGCATCGAGGCGCCTGATTCGCGCACGCCGCATCGAGTCCGCGCGCGTACACTGCGCGTGCCAGCGGTGCGGAGGTGCAGCGATGTCCCTCAGAGAAATCGTCCTCCACGTGCGGCGCCCCGACGCGCCGGGACGAGCGACCGAAGCGGCTTTCGCGCTCGCGCACCGCTTCGAGGCCTACGTCACGGCGATCCACGCCGCGGCGATCGCGCCGACGGCATTCGCGGCGCCCGAGGCGGTCGCGCTCTCGGTCGTCGATGCGAGCCGCGACTACGCCGACGCGGTCGCGCACCGGCAATCCTGGAATGCACGATTCGAGCAGGCAAAGGTCGCGGGCGAATGGCAGGTCGTCCAGGCCGACGACGTCGAGGCGCTGTCGCAGGCCGCGCGCGCGGCCGATCTCGTCGTGATCGAGCGCCCGACGATGCCGTCCGAGGCGCCGGTCGGCTGGGGCATCGCGTCGCGCACCGCATTCGCGGCCGGCGTGCCGGTGCTCGTCGTGCCCGACACGGCGCGTGTCGCCGACCGCTACGACCATCTCGTCGTCGCGTACGACGGCGGGCCGCAGGCGACACGCGCGCTGCACCGTGCGGTGCCGCTGTTGAAGGCCGCGCGCGAGGTCATCGTGCTCAACGGCTGCCCGGCCGCGGCGACGACGGCTGCACGGCACCTGCCGCTGCTCGACGCCGCGGCGTACCTGTCGCGCAACGAAGTGACCGCACACGTGCAGCGGTTCGATGCGCAGGGCCGCGAAACCGGGCCGGCGCTGCTCGATGCCGCGCGCGCCGCCGGCGCGGAATGCATCGTGATGGGCGCGTGGGGGCATTCGCGCATCGCGCAGCTCGTGCTCGGCGGCGCGACGCGCCACCTGCTGCAGCACAGCGACGTGCCGTTGTTCGTCTCGCACTGAAGCGAGGTGTTGGCGATCACGGACCCTCTCCCCTACCCCTCTCCCGAAGGGAGAGGGGAACACCCGGGGCGGGCTCTCAGGCGATCGCGTGCGGGAGCTGGCGCGGCGGCGGCGGAGGCGCGACGCGCGTGCGCGCAGCGCGGGCGACGAGCCAGACGATGCCCGCGACGATCACGAACGGAAGCAGCAGCGGCACGAGCGCGGCGGCGAACGCGATCACGAGCACGAGCGTCACGAGCGGCACGACGAGGCCGAGCACGGCCCCGAGCACGGTACCGATCAGACCGAGCACGCCGGTGAGGATCGTCCCGACGAGCCCGAGGACGCCCGCGACGACGACGAGCGCGAGCACGGCGACGAAGATGCCGATCACCGCGCCGAGCCCGTCGACGAACGCGAACGGCGAGAACAGCGCGAGCACGAGCAGCGCGAGCACGACGAACGGCAGCGCGATCAGGAATCCGAGCAGGTTCAGCATGGTCGCGCCTCGAGCGGGCGAGCGCTGCGCACGATGGAATGCTAGCTCGTCGCGGGCACGCGCTCGGAGTGTCGCAGGTCACGGAACGGCGTCAGGGCTCCTTGCGCGCCTCGGCGCTTGCCGAGGCGCGCTCGATCCGGTGGCGTTTCCCCGAACCGACGATCGCGAGCGCGCGCATCTCGACCGGCGCGCTCGCCGCGAGCAGCGCGGTCGTGCCGACCGCGGTCCATGCGGGGTATGCCTCGCGGAAGTAGCGCTTGTGGATCGCGAGGAAGCGCTCGAACTCGGCCTGGAACGCCGCGGTGTCTGCCGGCTCGCGATGGAACGTCGTGATCTCGACGACGTCGGCGAGTGTCGCGCCCGAGGCCTCGAGCACCGCCTTCAGCTGCTCGAACATCGCGGTGATCTTCTCGTCGTAGCTTTCGCCGCGCGATGCCGGGATGCCCGAGACGACGACGGTGTCGCCGACGCGGACGGCCGGCGAGTAGTGCCACGAGTCGTACGCCTCGTCCTCGCCCGCGGGGATCACGATCGTTCGGACCGGCGCAGCGCGCTCGGCGCCGGTCGCGCAGGCGGCGAGCAGCAGCGGCAGCAGGATCGTGCAGGTGCGGATCTTCATCGGTTCCTCCGTCAGAACGCCCAGGTCACGGTACCCACGACGTGTCGCAGGTCATCGGTGAATCCGTTGCTGCGGTATTCCTCGTCCGCGACGTGCCAGGACACGTCGATCGCGACGCGGTCGCGACGCCAGGTCGCGCTCGCACGCCCGTAGCCGTAGTCGAAGAACCGCGTGCGGATGCGGCCTGCCGCGACCCCGAGCGTGACCGAGTCCGAGCACGGATGCTCGTACCAGGCCTCGAGCGTGCGCCCGCCGAACGGGCGCGCGTAGACGTGCGCGGACCAGCCGACGCTCGCGCCGAAGCGCGGGTGCGGCGCGAGCGCGAGGCTCCACTCGGTCCAGTCCGCATCGCGTTGCCCGGGGAAGACGTAGCGCGTCACGAGCGCACGCGCGCGGCAACGGCCACCGCAACCGAAGTCGTAACCGACGTAGGCATCGGCTTCGAGCCTCGCGCTGCCGCCGTCGCGCGTCCAGAGCCGGTCGATCGTCGTCGCGAACGCCCCTGCGACGACGCCCGACTCGAACGCGGCCGCGGCGCCTGCTTGCAGCCGCGGCCTGCCGCCGCCGAGTGCGACGCCGCGGTCGACGTAGTCGCTCGCGATCGCGGCGTACGCGGTCACCGACTGCGCGCTCGCCTGCGCGCAGCCGGTGGCGAGCCAGGCGGCGGCCAGCATCGTTCGCATCGCGCGAGCGTAACGCAGCGCGCGGCTTCCGAATGCGCGGCGCCCGGCCGAGCGGCGCGCGGGCGCGTCAGGCCCGCGCAAGCGGCCCGGTTTCGCTGCCGTCGCCCGCGAGCGCGAGCCAGTCCATGCCGCTTCGCGCGAGCAGCGCTGCGCCGTCCTCGATCCCCGCGAGCATCGCGAGCGTCGCGAGCGCACCCGCGACGAGGCACGACGGCGCCGCGACGCTGACGCTCGCGTAGCCGAGCACCGGCTCGCCGAGCGCGACGTCGAGGAGGTGGCTGTAGCGCCGGCCGTCGACGACCATGCAGCGCTCGTAGTCGCCGCTCGTCGCGAAACCGCCGTGCCGAACCGGCACGGTGCGCCGTGCGCGCGACGGCGAGGACGGCTCGGAGATGCCGACTCGCCAGCCGCTGCCGTCGGCGCGCGGGCCGATCACCGCGATGTCGCCGCCGAGCACGACGAGCCCGCGCTCGACGCCGTGCTCGCGACACGCGTCCGCGGCGCGATCGGCGGCATACTCCTTGACGATGCCACCGAGGTCGAGGCGCATGCCCGCTGGCAGCTCGAGCACGCGCTCGCGCCATCCGGCGCGCGACCATCCGACCGTCGCGCGGGCGCGCTCGACCTCGCCTCGATCCGGCAGGCGGCCGGTGCGGGGATCCCACAGGCGCACCAGCGCACCGGCGGTGATGTCGAAGCGTCCGCCGCTTTCACGATGCAGCGCGTCGGCGAAATCGAGCAGCGCCGCGGTTTCCGCGTCGACCTCGACGGCGCCGCGCCCGGCCGCCGCGTCGAGCTCGGCGAGATAGCTGTCGTCGCGGTAGTGCGAATACTTGTGATCGAGCCGCGCGACCTCCGCGACCGCCGCGCGCGCCGCACGCTGCGCGCAGGCCTCGGAGTCCGCATCGAGCACGAGCTCGCACGGACACCCCATCTGCGCGAACTCGAAGCGGAAGCGCGGCATCGCGCGATTCTAGGGAAGCGCGCGATGCAGCGATTCGCCGCCGGGCTCAGTCGATTTCGGGACGCCCGCCGCGGCCGAGGCTGCGGCCGTCGAACTGGCCGCGGATTTCGCCGCCGGCATACGTCGTCGTGTGGACGTTGACGTAGGCGACCTGCGCGCGGATCGCGTCGATGAGCTCGCCCATCTCGGTCGCGGCGATGCCCTGCCCGCCGGGACCGATGATGTTCGCCGACGTCAGAACGCCGGTAACCCGGCCCGACGGCGACGGACACGTCGGTGCCCGGCCGGTCGAATCGGGATTCTGCGTCGTCTGGCACAGGAACACGCTGATGCCGCCGTTGACGCTGCGCTGCCCGAAGTGGATGTGGGCCTGGCGCACTTCGCCGGTCAGGCCGGAGTACGCGAGCTCGTAGGTGATCGAGTTCGCGTCGCTGTCGATCGTCGCGGCGAACGTGCCGGCCGCAGTCGATGAAACGGCCGGGACTTCCTCGAAGCTGTTGAGCTCGACGAGCACGCGGTCGCGTTGCGCGTACGCATCGCAGGGAACGCACGACAGGACTGCCGCGAACACGGCCGCGACCGCCAGGGGGAGCGATTTCATGGTGGGCCTCGCAAGTAGTGGGCGTCGCCAGCCGACGCGGCCGACGACGCGCCCCGCGCGAGCGGCGCCGCCGGTGTCGCCGCGACCCTGGCGCCCGTTGGTTACGCGAGGGTCACGGCGGGTTCAATCCAGGCGTCCGCGTTCGGGGGCCGTCAGCGGCCGTAGCGGCATTCGCGCGGCGGCGAGCGCGGGTCGAAGGTTTGCACGAGGCTCGACGGTTCGCGGCCCGCGAGCCAGTTGTCGAGCAGCTCGAGCACCGTGCGCGGCACGCCGTCGCCGTCGACGATCGCGATGCCGAATGTCGGCGCGTCGGTGCGCAGCGTCTCGTGGTCGCCGCACTGGGGCCCGAATACGCCCGGCGGTTCGAGCGCCGACACGGGCCGCGGTTCCTCCGAGCGCGACGCGAGCGTC
>DATLNY010000078.1:0-5049 GCA_035536495.1 Candidatus Saccharimonadia bacterium
CCATTCCCGTCGCGAGCACCACGCCCGCCGCGAGCACCAGGCCGTATCGAATTGCCCTGTCGCGTTCCTCCGGTGCCGTACGACACCAGCAACGCGCGCGTGGCGTACGCGTTGACTTGGCGGCGCAGCGGCGCAGAATGCCGCCGAAGGAGCGATCGATGGATACGACGCGCTACGCGAGCTTCCGCGAGTTCTACCCGTATTACCTCTCCGAGCACGCGGACGTGCGCTGCCGCCGCATGCACTACGTCGGCAGCACGCTCGCGCTCGCGTCCGTCGCGCTCTCGCTGGCGACCCGCAACGCGTGGTGGCTGCTCGGCGCGCTGTTCGCGGGCTACGCCTGCGCGTGGATCGGGCACTTCGTGTTCGAGAAGAACCGGCCCGCGACGTTCAGCTACCCGTTCTACAGTTTCGCGGGCGACTGGGTCATGTTCGCCGACATGCTGCGCGGGCGCATCCGCTTCTGACGCGGCGCTGCGTGCGTCAGGCGCCCGACTGCTCGAGGAAACGCGCCTCGTAGAGCAGGGTGTTGATGCGATCTTCCTGCTTCGGGTTGAACTCGAGGCCGAGATACTCGTCGGTGACGCGCACGACCTTGCCGGTCATCGCGATGACCGTTTCCTGGTCGAGCATGAAATAGATCCGGACCGGCGCGCCCTGCGCGTGGTTCCACTTCTTTGGCCTTCCGAGCCGCGCGCCGCCCTGGGACAAGTCCCAGACCTCCGTGAGGTGCCCTTCCTCGCCGAGCGCGACCAGCGCCGCCGTGAAGATGTCCTTGCGGGGGTGCCGGCGTTTTTCGTTGAAGTCCATCGCGATCCCGCTTCCGAGGGCTGCACCTTAGCGCCCGCGCGGATCAGGGCTCAAGGGCGGCGGGCGGGCCCCATGGCGCAGGTCGCGAAAACCTGCGCGTTCACGCCGCCTCGACCTTCCACCGGAGTATCTTTCACGAACGTGAAGGCCGTGCGAGGGGGAGACGATGCGACAGCGCGAGGAGTCATCCGGCCTGATCCTGCTGATCGAGGACAACCGCGGCATCGCCGAGATGGTCGGCGAGTTCCTCGAGCGGCGCGGCTACAGCCTCGACTACGCGAGCGACGGCGTCACCGGCCTGCGGCTTGCGACCCAGAACAGCTACGACGTCGTCGTGCTCGACCTCATGCTGCCGGGCATCGACGGGCTCGAGCTGTGCCGCAAGCTGCGCAACGACGCCAAGAAATCGACCCCGGTGCTGATGCTGACCGCGCGCGACACGCTCGAGGACAAGCTCGTCGGTCTCGACGCGGGCGCCGACGACTATCTCGTCAAGCCCTTCGAGATCCGCGAGCTCGAGGCGAGGGTCCGGGCGCTGATCCGCCGTGACCGGCGCCAGGTCAGTGCCGAAGTGCTCAAGGTCGGCGACCTCGTGCTCGATACCGCGACCTTGAGCGTGCAGCGCGAAGGCCAGGAGCTTGCGGTCTCGCCGATCGGGCTCAAGCTCCTGACGATCCTGATGCGCGAATCGCCGCGCGTCGTCGCGCGGCGCGACATCGAGCGCGAGGTCTGGGGCGACCTCTTGCCCGACTCCGACACGCTGCGCAGCCACCTCTACAACCTGCGCAAGGTCATCGACAAGCCGTTCGAGAAGTCGCTGCTGCATACGATCCACAGCGCGGGCTATCGCCTCGCCGACCTCGCCGCGGACATTCCCGCCGCGCGCCAGTCCGCGTAGCGACCGAGTCCGGGACCCCGTGGCGGTCGCAGTGGACGTCGCAAGGGGCCGGCCGCGCGGCAGCGGCCTGCGCGGCAAGCTCTGGATCGCGTTCGTGCTGCAGCTCGCGGCGATCAGCGCCGCGACGGCGCTGTCGGTGTTCGGCGCGTGGATCGTGCTGCGCGAGGTGCTGATCCAGCGCGCGCTCGCCGACGAAACGGGGCACTACTGGCAACGGCTCGAGCGCGATCCCGCCGCGCCGCTGCCCGATACCTACAACATGAAGAGCTACTTCGCGCCGGCCGGCGAACTGCGCTCGGTGCCGCCCGCGCTGCAACCGCTGCCGCCCGGGTACCACTCGGCCGACCTGCGCGGCAAGGACGACCTCGTCTACGTGTCCGACGGGCCGGGGGGCCGGCTCTATCTCGTGTTCGACCAGGAGCAGGTCGACCGGCTCGCGTTCTGGTTCGGCTTCGTGCCGCTCTCGGTCGTGCTGCTCGTGATCTATTCGACGACGTGGTTCACCTATCGCGTCTCGCGGCGCGCGATATCGCCCGTGATCTGGCTCGCGAACCAGGTGCGCGAATGGGATCCGAAGCAGCCCGATTTCCGCGCGCTCGCGCCCGGCAACCTGCCGCGCGAAGCCGACACCGACATGCGCGTCCTCGCCGAATCGCTGCACGGCTTCGGCCTGCAGATCGAGGACTTCGTCGAGCGCGAGCGCAATTTCACCCGCGACGCGAGCCACGAGTTGCGCACGCCGCTGACGCTCGTCAAGGTCGCCGCCGACGTGCTGCTGAGCGACGGCGAGCTCACGCCGTACGCCGAGCGCTCGGTCTGGCGCATCAAGCGCGCGACGCGCGACATGGAGGCGTTGATCGAGTCGTTCCTGATCCTCGCGCGCGCCGGCGACGTCGGACTGCCCGACGACGACTTCGTCGTCAACGCGGTCGCTGCCGAGGAGATCGACAGGGCGCGCGCGCTGCTCGATGGCAAGCCGGTCGCGGTCGAGCTCGTCGAGCACGCGTCGTTTGCGCTGCACGCGCCGGCGCGCGTGTTCTCGGTCATGCTCGCGAACCTGCTGCGCAACGCGTGTTCGTACACCGAGCGCGGCCACATCACCGTCACGATCGGACCAGACTCGGTCGAGGTTTCCGACACCGGCTCCGGCATGACGCCCGAGCAGCTTGCGCGCGTGTTCGAGCTCTACGACCGCGCCGGCCGCACCGGCGGTCGCGGCTACGGCATCGGCCTGACGATCGTCAAGCGCCTGTCCGAGCGCTTCGGCTGGCCGATCGAGCTCGCGAGCGAACCGGGCGTCGGTACGACGGCGACGCTGCGATTCCCGAATCCCCAACCGCTCTGAGCGATCCGGCGCCGCGCGGCGGTTGACGACGACACGACGGTCGAGTCTGATGCGGCATCCCCGCAAGCGGCGCGCAACCCATGACGGCCAGCACCCCCACGATCGTCACGTTCGCGATCTATATCGCCGCGATGCTCGGCATCGGCTTCTGGGCCTGGCGGCGCACGCGGACGTTCGACGACTTCATCCTCGGCGGCCGCAGCCTCACGCCGCTGGTGACCGCGCTCGCGACCGGCGCATCGGACATGAGCGGCTGGCTGCTGATGGGGCTGCCCGGCGCGCTGTACGCGACCGGCGCGTCCGAGTCCTGGATCGCATTCGGCCTCGTCGCGGGTGCGTACGCGAACTGGAAGCTCGTCGCGGGCCGGCTGCGCGTCTACACCGAGCGCGCCGACAACGCGCTGACGCTGCCCGACTATTTCACGCGCCGCTTCGAGGACGACAGCCGGATGCTGCGCGTCATTTCGGCCGTCGTCATCCTCGTGTTCTTCGCGATCTACTCGGCCTCGGGCATCGTCGCGGGCGCGCGCCTGTTCGAATCGATCTTCCCCGTCGACTACACGACCGCGCTGTGGGCCGGCGCCGCCGCGACGATCGCCTACACGATGATCGGCGGCTTCCTCGCGGTGAGCTGGACCGACACCGTGCAGGCGACGCTGATGATCTTCGCGCTCGTGCTCGCGCCGATCGTCATCATCGCATCGGTCGGGGGACTCGATGAGAGCATCGCCGCGATCGAATCGGTCGATCCGTCGCGCCTCGACTTCCTGCGCGGCACGACCGCGGTCGGCATCGTCTCGCTGCTTGCATGGGGGCTCGGCTATTGCGGGCAGCCGCACATCCTCGCGCGCTTCATGGCGGCCGAGTCGGTCGAGGCGATCGCGCCGGCGCGCCGCATCTCGATGACGTGGATGATCCTCTGCCTGCTCGGCGCGATGGCGGTCGGCTTCTTCGGGATCGCGTGGTTCGCACAGAACCCCGGCAGCGCCGCCGCGGTCAACGCGAATCCCGAGCGCGTCTTCATCATGATCTCGCAGCTCTTGTTCAACCCGTGGATTGCCGGGATCCTGCTCGCCGCGGTGCTCGCGGCGATCATGAGCACGCTGAGCTGCCAGCTGCTCGTGTGCTCGAGCGCGCTGACCGAGGATTTCTACAAGCCGTTCTTCCGGCCGCGCGCGTCGCAGCGCGAGCTCGTCTGGGTCGGACGCCTCACGTTGCTCGCGGTCTCGCTCGTCGCGGTCGCACTCGCGTGGAACCCGGACAACCGCGTGCTCGACCTCGTCAGCTACGCGTGGGCCGGTTTCGGTTCGGCTTTCGGCCCGGTCGTCGTCGTCTCGCTGCTGTGGCGCGGCATGACGCGCAACGGCGCGCTCGCCGGCATGCTGACCGGCGCGATCGTCGTCCTCGTCTGGAAACAGTTCGGCTGGTTCGGGCTCTACGAGATGGTGCCGGGCTTCGCGCTCGCGACGCTCGCGATCCTCGTCGTGAGCCGGCTCGGCGCGCCGCCGCCGCCGTCGGTCCAGGCGAAGTTCGACACGGTCGATCGGGAGTTTCGAGCCGCAACCTGACTCCACACCGTCCGGCCCGCTTCGCCGAAAGTCGCGGTTCATCGCTGACACCGTAGATTGCGCGAGGGCGCGGGACTGTCTGGAGTAGGGCGATGCGCAAGGTACTCGTGTTGTTCGTGGCGCTTCTTGCGCTGATGTCGTCGTACGCCGCGTCCGCGGCCGTGCGCATGCAATTCGGAAACTATGCACCGTTGACGAGCTCGCTCGACGGCACCGGCGTCACGGTGCGCGTCAACGGCGTGGACCTCGTGACGAACCTTCGCTACGGCGAGCAGACGGGCTACATCAACCTCGGCGGCACCGGCGGTTACAACATCCAGGTGTTCCGCAGCGGCGGAACGGGTGCGCTCGTGACCGCGAACGCGAGCTTCGTCGACGGACAGTCGTACAGCGGCATCATCCTCGGCAACAACCAGACGCAGCCGTTC
>DATLNY010000079.1:0-11084 GCA_035536495.1 Candidatus Saccharimonadia bacterium
CGCGCCTTCGTCGAGCATCTGCATCGCGAAGCTCGAGGTGCCGAGCGCGGCGCCCTGGTCGGCCGCATAGCCCGCGTCGAACATCAGCTCGACGTTGACGATCGGCACCGCGTGGCGCTCGGCGAACACGACCTCGATCCCGTTCGACAGGGTCGTGCGCTTCAGCGCCGGGAAGTCGACGCTTGGGAACTGCTCGACGGGCGGAATGCCGGTCTTGCGGTCGACGACGCTCGCAGGCGCGTTGCTGCGCTCGCCGTACGGGACCACCGCGAGCGTGTAGTCGCCCTGCGCGAGCCAGCGCCGCGCGGCGTCGCGCACGTCGGCAGCGGTCGCAGCTTCGACGCGATCGAGCGAAACCCGGAAGCAGTTCGGGTTCCCGAGGTAGACCTGGCATTCGGCGAGCACGTCGGCCTTGCCGCCGAAGCCGCCGATGCGCTCGACACCGCGCACGAAGCCCGCGCGCACCTGCGTCTTGGCACGCTCGAGCTCATCCGCGGTCGGTCCGTCCTTCAGGAAACGCGCGAGCTCTTCCGCGATCGCGGCTTCGACCTTCGCGGGATCGACGCCGTTCTTGACGTCGGCCTGCACCGCGAACAGCCCCGCGAGCTCGAGCCCGAAGCTGAACGCCGAGATCGAGTCGACGACCTGCTCGCGGTACGCGAGGCGCTCGTAGAGCCGCGAGGTCTTGCCGCCGCCGAGCACCTGGGCCGCGATCGAGAGCCGGTCGCCGTCGGCGCTGCCGAAGCCCGGCGTGTTCCAGCTGCGATAGATGCGCGTCTGCGCGATGCGGTCGTGCATCGTGTCCCGGCGCGAGTCCGCGCGCGCGGCGACGAATTCCTTGCGGTGCACGAGCGGCGGGCCGCCCGGGATGTGGCCGAAGTACTTCGCGGCCTTTTCCTTCGCAGTCGCGAGGTCGATGTCGCCGGCGAGCACGAGCACCGCGTTCGAGGCGCCGTAGTACTCGCCGAACCATTTCTTGACGTCGTCGAGCGAGGCTGCGTTCAAGTCGTCCATCGAGCCGATCACCGAGTGATCGTACGGATGCCCGGTCGGGAAGCTCGCCGAGAAGATCTGGTCCCAGACGCGGCCGTAGGGCTGGTTCTCGCCCTGGCGCTTCTCGTTCTGCACCACGCCGCGCTGCTCGTCGAGGCGCGCCTGGTCGATGACGCCGAGCAGGTGCCCCATGCGCTCGGACTCCATCCACAACGCCATGTCGAGCGCCGTGACGGGCACGTTCTGGAAGTAGTTCGTGCGGTCGAAATCGGTCGTGCCGTTGAGATCCGTCGCGCCGATCAGCTCGAGCGGCTTGAAGTACTCGTCGTTGTAGTGCTCGGTGCCCTGGAACATCAGGTGCTCGAACAGGTGCGCGAAGCCGGACTTGCCGCGCGGTTCGTCCTTCGCGCCGACGTGGTACCAGAGGTTGACCGCGACGATCGGCGCCTTGTGATCCTCGTGCACGATGACGGTGAGGCCGTTCGGCAGCGTGTAGGTCTCGTGCGGGATGTCGACCTGCTTCTCGGCGGCGTACGCGCCGAGCGAGGCGAGGAGGAATGCGGCGAACGTCGCGCGTCGGGTCATGCGGGTCTCCAGTCGGGATGCGCCATGCTAGATGAACTCGACCGCTGCCGGCGCGGCACAATGGGACCGCCGGAACCCGCCGCGGTTCCCGCAGGCTGAAGGCGCCGCGATGCGCGCGGCATGGCGAAGGAGGACGCGATGCGCAAGGTGCTGGTGACGGGAGCGAACCGCGGCATCGGCCTCGAGTTCGTGCGGCAGTACCTCGCGCGCGGGGACCGGGTGCTCGCGACGTGCCGCAAGCCGGGGCTCGCGCACGAGCTGACGCGGGCCGCGCTCGCGCATCCCGGGCGGCTCACGATCCTGCCGCTCGATCTCGCGAAACCCGCGTCGATCGTCGAGCTCGAGAAGGAGCTGCACCTCGTCACCGACTCGGTCGACACGCTCGTCAACAACGCCGGCATGCTGGTTTCGGGCGAGCGTTACGGTGAGCTGGAGGCGAAATCGTTCGCGGAGACCTTCGCGACCAATACGATCGGCCCGGTGCTGCTGACGCAGGCGCTGACGCCGCTGCTCGAGCGCGGCGCGGCGCCGCGCGTCGCGAGCGTTTCGTCGGGGCTCGGCTCGCTCGCACGCTGCGACGCATTCACGACGCCGAGCTACTGCGTCAGCAAGGCCGCGCTCAACATGGCGATGCGGCAGCTCGCGCATGCGCACGCACCGCGCGGGATCGACGTCGCGCTGCTGTCGCCGGGCTGGGTGAAGACCGACATGGGCGGGCCGAAGGCCGAGCTCGAGCCCGCGACATCGGTGCGCGGGATGATCGCAGTGATCGAGTCGCTGACCGCGGCGCACAACGGGCGCTTCCTCGACCACGACGGCGGCGAGCTCCCGTGGTGACGGTGCGGCGCGCATCGGCCGTGCTCGCGCTCGCGGCGGTCGCTCTCGCCGGCGCGCCGCCGGCGCGCGCGCAGGTCGCACTCCAGTACGAAGGCACCGCACGCGGCGGAGACGGCGCATTCGCATATCGCGAAACGCATTATCTCGAGCGCGCCGGCGATGGCAGCGGCGAGCGCCTCGTGCTGTATCGCTGCGCGGACGGGCGCGCGTTCGCGCGCAAGCTCGTGCGGTACGGCGCCGGCTCGCTCGCGCCCGATTTCGCGCTCGAGGACGCGCGCACCGGTTACCGCGAGGGCGTGCGCACGCGCGATGACGCGCGCGAGGTGTACGTGCGGGCCGGCGAGGCCGCGCGCGAGCGCAGGAAAGTGTTGCCGCGCGTTGCGGGCCTCGTCGCGGACGCGGGTTTCGACGATTTCGTCGCGCGGCACTGGGACGCGCTCGCTGCGGGCCGCGCGGTGCGGGTTCCGTTCCTGGTCCCGGCCGAGCTCGATTCGTTCGCGTTCAAGGTGCGACGCACGCGCACGCTGCAGCTCGACGGGCAGGCAGCCGTGGTGCTGCGGCTGAGCCTCGGCGCGTGGTACGGCTTGTTCCTGCCGCACATCGACGCGACGTACACCGTCGCCGATCGCACTTTGCGAAGCTACGAGGGCTTGTCGAACATCCGCGACCTGAAGCTCGAGAACGTCGTCGTCCGCATCGAATTCGCGCCGGCGTCGCGAAAGCCGCTCGACCCCGGGGCGCGCGAACAGGCGCGCACCGGCGCACTGGTCCGGTCGTGCGACTGACCGCAACGTGGACCGCGCCGCCGGCGGGCGGCAGGGGCTTATCGAACGTTCGCAGCGCGCCGTGGCGCGACGGTCAGCCTTCGAAGCCGTCGAGGAAGACGGCGTTGGGGCACGCGCCCTGCGCGGGATTCGCCTCGAGCGGACACGAATCGAGCGTGTCGATCAAGAGGTCGGCGTCGTCGTCGACGTCGCAGGCATCGCCACCACCGTCCGCATCGGTGTCGCGCTGGAACGGGTTCGGGACGGCAGGACAGTTGTCGGTCGAATCGAGCAGGCCGTCCGCATCGCTGTCGATGTACGTACCGCACGGCGCGAGCGAGACGGCGGAATGGGCGACGACGATCTCGCCGTCGACCACGAGCGGCATCTGCGCGTTGCCGAGCGTCGCGTCGTCGAGCGTGAGGCGCATCGCATTGACCGACTCGACGCCGTCGACCGTCGTCTGCTCGTTCAGCACGAGGCTCGCGCCGGCGAGCGGCAACGGCACGCGGGTGTTCGGCGGGGGGTTCGCGACGAGCGCGATCGCCTGTCCGCGTACCGTCAGCAGCACGTCCTCGAGCACGGCGTCGCGATCGACGCGCCGCGTGCCGTCGCGGCAATGCGCGAATGCCGTCGACGCCGCCCCGCCCACGTACAAAAGAATTCCGGACGCGCCGCCGATGCGCACGTCGAGCGACTGCGCGCCGGCGCTGGCCTCCGACAGCTCGCGCGCGAGCGTCGCGCGCACGCCGGCGCTGAGCGGTCCGGCCGTGAGCGTCGCGAGCGATCCGAGCGTGACGTTGGAATCGAGGGCCACGGTCGTGACTTCGTAGTCGAGAGGCGCGAAGCCAGAGGCACCCGAAGGAAGCGCACCGGTATCGAGCGCGCCACCGTTGCCGCCGCGCACCCACACGCTCACGCCGGCCGCGTCACCTTGCGCCTGCGTCGCGCCGAAAGCGGGCGAAGCGCACGCGCAAAACGCCGCGAGCATCGCTGCGTGAACCAGGCGGAATTGGCGAACCCGGGTGGTCATCCGCGCTAGTGTGGCGCGAAACGCGCTCGCGCGTCGCGGGGGAATCCACCCACAAGCGGCCGCGGCCGCAGTGACGTTCACGTGCAGCCACCGCGGAATGGGGCGCCGTGCCGTTGCGGCGCGGCTGCGCCGGTGCGTCCCGGCGCTCGTCCGGGCTGTCCGGGAACGGACACCATGTCCGGTGCCGAGCACCCCGAACCCGTCGCGGCGCGCCAGCGCGTCGCTTCGTCGCATCGAGTCTTCCCGATTGGCCTCAATGGCTTAGGATTCTAATCGCGCCGCCGCACCGGACCTTCGCCATGCTGGCACGGCAGGTGCTTGGAGGCCTTACAGGCCGATCATCCCGGCCGATGCCGGTGGGAGCACCATGAAGATCGAGACGCAGATTCGCCGCACCCTGATGTCGATCGTCGCCCTCGCGGGCTTCGGCAGCGTCGCGCTGGTCGAGGGTGACACGATCGCGATGCCGGCCGGACTGCCGGTGCTGACCGCGAATTGCCCCGAAGCCGCGGCACCTGCCGCAGCGCCGATGCCGGTCATGGTCCGCGCGGTGGAGCCGGTGCGGATCGACTGGCGCGTCCGCGTCCCTGCGACGATCGCGCGCAGCCGCAGCTGAGTCCGGCGCCGCCGACGCGGCGCCACGACCGGGCGCGCCCGGTCCACAATCGCGCGATGCTCGACATCGTGCTGTTCCAGCCCGAAATCCCTCCCAACACCGGCAACGTGATTCGGCTGTGCGCGAATACCGGCGCGCGGCTGCATCTGGTCGAACCGCTCGGCTTCGATCTCGACGACGCGAAGCTCAGGCGCGCGGGGCTCGACTACCACGAGTACACACCGCTCACGACGTGGCCGTCGCTCGAGGCATATCTCGAGCGTGTCGCCCCGTCACGCCTGTTCGCGCTCTCGACGCGCGGCACGACCCGCTACGACGCGGTGCGTTACCGCCACGGGGATGCCGTCGTGTTCGGGCCCGAATCGCGCGGGCTTCCGCTCGCGCTGCTCGAGCGCTGGACGCCCGGGCACGTGCTGCGTCTGCCGATGCGACCGGGCAACCGCAGCCTCAACCTTTCGAATGCCGTCGCGGTCGTCGCGTTCGAGGCGTGGCGCCAGCTCGGGTTCGACGGCGCGCCCTAGCCGCGTCAGCCCTCGAATCCGTTCGCGAACATCGCGAACGTGCCGCACGACGACAGCGTCGCGGTCGCGCGCGCGACGACGACCTCGGCGTCGACGGGCGGCGCGACGAGCCCGAGCAGCGTGTCGTCGAGCGTCAGGTGCAGCGCGGTGACGGTCGCGACGCCCTCGACGACCGATTGCTCGTTCAGCACGAGCCGTGCGCCCGGCACGGGCAGCGGTACGACGGTGTTGGGCGCTGCGCCGGCGCTGGCCACGATCGGCACGCCGAGGATCGTCACGACCGCGCCCTCGAGCGTCGAGTCGAGCGCGACGCTCGGCGCACCGTCACGGCAGCCGACGAGCACGGTCGCCGCGGCGCCGTCGACGACGAGCGAGACCCCGAGCGCGCCTCCGATCTCGACGCCGACCGAGCTCGCTCCGGCACTCGCCTCGGAATGCTCCCTGCCGAGCACGGCACGGATGCCGGCGCGCAGCGGACCGGAACCGACCGTCGCGAGCGTGCCGAGCACGAGCCCCACATCGAGCGCTTCGGTCGTGATCGCGTAGTCGCCGGGTGCGGATGCGGATGCGCCGGACGGAAGCGCGCCGCTATCGAGCGCGTTCGCTGCTCCGGCACGGACCGACACGTGCAGCGCAGCTGCGTCCCCTTCGGCCGCATCGGCCCCGTGCACTGCCGCGCAGGGCGCGAGCAGCGCGGCGAGGGCCAGGACGAGCAACGGCCGGTTGGCGGGCCTCATGCACGCAGTGTCGCGCGGCGAAAAGGCGTGGGGGATTACCCCTATCACATTTCGAGCGAGGCGTTCCGCCCGTTGTCGACGGTTCAGCGAGAAACGGTGGCCAAAGCCACCGTTTCCCGGGATAGATCAGAACCGTATTTCGCCGGTCACCGAGATCACATTCGTGTCGAGCGTGACGTCGTCGTCCTCGACGCCGAAGTAGTCGTACGCGACGCCGAGCGAGAACTGGTCGCTGAAGTCGTAGCCGACGCCGATGCCGGCATAGAGGTCGGTGCCGTCGGTGTCGGCGTCGATGCGCGTCGGCGTGTTGTTGATCCGGATCACGTCATCGGCTTCGGCATCCCAGAGGAAGGCGCCGAGGCGGCTCGACAGGTACCACGGCCCGTCGGCGAGGTTCGTGCGGCCATTGAGGCCGATCGTGAAGCCGTCGACGCCGGCCTGGATCTCGATGTCGTCGACCTCGCCGTCGAAGTCGTCGAACGTGACGTAGCCGGCCTCGATGCCCCAGCCGCCCCAGCGGTAGCCCGCGTTGAACGCGACGGCGGTGGTGTCGTCGTCGAACTGGTCCTCGTCGATGCTCGCCGAGCCGACGCGTCCTTCGATGAAGAATCCGGTGTCCTGGGCCTGTGCAGCAGTGGCCGCGACGAGGGCGCTCGCGGCCAGGGCGAGGCTCAATGCAGTCTTTTTCATTTCATGTCTCCGTGCGGATGATTGGCGCGAGCCACTCGCCCCCCGGCATGGCTCGCGGGCTGCACTCTAGGCTGCGGGGATTAACTCGCAGTTAACGTCGTCGGCCCGAACGGGTTGTTTGTTCGCGATGTGCGCCAGGCGAGCTCGGCCGCTACCCTCAATCGACGGCGGCGTATTCCGGTTTCTGTTCCCGTGCCATGAGGACCTTGAGCCCCTCGGCCGGCGTGATCTCCTCGCGCAGCACGCGCTGGACCTGGCAGGAGATCGGCAGCTCGATCGCGTGGGCATGCGCGAGCTGCATGACCTGGTTGACGGTCTGCACGCTCTCGACGACCTGGCCGATCTCGGCGACGGCCTGGCGCAGCGGTACGCCACGGCCGAGCGCGATGCCGAGGCGGCGGTTGCGTGACAGCTCGCCGGTGCAAGTCAGCACGAGGTCGCCGACGCCGGCGAGCCCCATGATCGTCTCGGGGCGACCCCCGATCGCCTCGTTCAGCCGCAGCATCTCGTTGAGCCCGCGCGTGATGAGGCCCGCGCGCGCGTTGAGCCCGAGCTGCATCCCGTCGGCGACGCCGGTCGCGACCGCAAGCACGTTCTTCATCGCGCCGCCGAGCTCCGCGCCGATCATGTCGGTGCCGTCGTAGGCGCGAAACGCCGGCGCATGCAGCAGCTGCGCGACGCGCGCGGCGAAGCCCGCGTCCTGCGCATGCACGGTGACGGCGGTCGGCAGGCCCGCGGCGACTTCGCGTGCGAACGACGGCCCGGTCACGACCGCGAGCGCGTGGCCGTCCCCGACGATCTCGCGCGCGACTTCGTGCAGCAGCCGGCCGGACTCCGGATCGAAACCCTTGGTCGCCCACGCGAGCCCCGCGCCGTGCGGGAGGTACGGCGTCGCATCGCGCAGCACGTCGGCGAACGCGTGGCTCGGCGTCACGACGAGCACGAGCGCTGCGCCGGCGAGCGCTTCGCGTAGCGACGCCGTCAGCACGAGCGCGGCGGGCAGCTCGGCGTCCGGCAGGTAGCGCGCATTGCGCCGGGACACGCGCATCGCTTCGATTGCGGCGGCGTCGCGGCCCCACAGCGTCGTCGCCGCGCCGTTGCGCGCGAGCACGGCGGCGAGCGCCGTGCCCCACGAGCCTGCACCGAGGACGGCGACGCGCGCGTGGCCCTCCATGGCGCGTGCGCTGCCGTTACGCGTTCGCGACGGCGGCGGGCTCGCCGCTGCGCTTGCGGTGCTCGGAGTAGAGCTGCTCGAAGTTGATCGGCTGCAGCACGAACGGCGGGAAGCCGCCCTGCATGACCATGTCCGCGATCGCCTGGCGCGCATACGGATAGAGCGTGTGCGGGCAGTACGTGCCGAGCACCGCTTCGAGGTTCTCGGTGTCGAACCCGTTCAGGCCGAACACGCCGGCCTGCTGGACCTCGGCGAGGTACGCGGTCTTGTCGGCGATCTTGCACGTCACCGTCACGGTCAGCACGACCTCGTAGAGGCCGTCGTCGTTGTAGCGGTTGACCTTCTGCGCGAGGTTGAGCTGGATCTGCGGCTGGCCCTGCTCCTGGAAGATCGCCGGCGCGCCGGGGACTTCGAACGACGCGTCCTTGATGTAGATCTTCTGGACCGACAGCTGCGCGGGCGCGGTCGCCCCGTTGGTCGGGGTGGCGGTCTCTGCCATGGGGTTTGACTCCGGAAAGGTGAAGCGAAGGGGGCGGGATTATACAGAGCGCGCCGGGCGCCCGCAGCGCGGCGGCACAGCGCGACGCGCGCCCGGTTTCAGGCCTTGCCGCGTGCGAGCGGCAGGTCCGCGCCCTGCCAGGCGGCGAGGCCGCCTTCGAGCCAGTAGACGCGCGTGAAGCCGGCCTTCGCGAGGCGCTCGGCGGCCTGTGCCGAAGTCGTGCCCTGCTTGTCGTAGACCGCGACGGGCAGCTCGCGCGCTTTCGCAAGCTCCCTGTTCTCGGGGTCGAACTGGCTCATCGCGACATGGCGCGCGCCGGGAATGTGTCCGGCCTGGAAGTCGTTCAGCGCGGAAACGTCGACGACGAGCGCGCTTTCGCGGTTGATGAGGTGCGTCAGCTGCGCGGGGCTCAAGGCCTTGTACTTGCGCGTGAGGCGCGAGACCTCGGTCGAGACGAGCGCGACGACGAGCGTTGCGAACATGCCGGCGAGCAGGACGTGGTTCGCGATGAAATCGGGGAGTCGCTCGAAGAACACGGGGGGATTCCTTGCAGGGACGCGGATTATCCCGATGGGGCCCGCGACTGCAACCGCCGTGCGCTGCCGTCCGTTGCGGCCGCAGCGAAAAAGCTTCCGGACGGGCCGGCCCGCGCATCGCGCCGGCCGACACCGTCCGGTGTGCCCTCGGCTTCCCTGCCGCCCCGTTGCTGCTGCCGAGATCCGCGGTGGCCGGCCCGTTGGACGGCGTTCGCGCAGCGCAGCGCCTCAGTTCTTGCGGTGTGAAAACAATCCCGTCCTGGGCTGGTTTCAGACGCGTCGGGGGAAAACTGTCGCGGGCTGTCGCGGGCTCTCAGGGGGGTGCGCGTGAAAAGCGCCGCTCAGCGCTTTTCCGGCTCGAATCGCGGCAGGCCGGACATCAGCCACCAGCGCTTCGCTTCGGGGTCGAAGCGCCATTCCTGGGCGTCGACCGTGCTGCGCACTTCCTGGGTGTGGCGGTTGACGAGCTCGATCTGCACGATCTGGCGCACGCGCAGCTCCCCGACGAACGCATACGGCCGCTCGCGGTAGCCCGCGACCTGCAGCTGGCGCATGCGCTCGAGCTCGAACGGCTCTACCGGATCGGCCTTCAGGACTTCCGGATCGACGAACGAGAGCGCCTGCTCGATGTCGCCCCAGCGCACCGTCGACGCGTACTGTCGCAGCGTCTCCTCGAGCACCTTGATGTCCTTGCTTTTGCTCGAGCCGCAGCCGGCGCTGAGCACCACCGCGGCCACGAGGATCGTCGAGCAGATCATCATCCAGCGCTTCGTCATTGCGGTTCTCCGAATCAGGCCGGGCGGGGTTGGTCTGTGCGCTTCGCGACGAAGCGCGCGGTAATCCGCGCCGGCACCGAGCCGCCCTCGGCCGCGGCGACCTCGGCGTCGATCGTGATGCGCGCGCGGCCGCGTGCGCGGATCGCGGCGACGAAATGCTCCCACGACTCGTCGGGCGCCGCTGCGGCTTCGGCCACGATTTCGTCCCAGACCGGCGCGAGGTAGACGATCGTCGAATCCTGCACGAACACGTCCGCGGTGATCCCGAGCTCGCCGAGCTTGAGGCAGATCAGGCCCCACCCGGCCAGCGTCGCGAGGCTCGCGAGGCTGCCGCCGAACGCGCAGCCCTTGTCGTTGACGTTCGCCGCGAGCGGCGCGGCGAGCGCGAGGCGGTTGCCGTCGTACTCCGACACGTGCAGCTCCATCGCGCGCGCGAGCGGGATCGTCGTGAGGATGTGGCGCTCGAGCGAGAGCATGTCGACGATCGCGGGCATCGCCGGAGGGTACGCGCTCGGGCCCGTGCGTGTCTCGCTACGATGGGGGCGATGGCACGATCGGGCGACGAGGCACGCGACCCGCTGCGGGGCACGACGGTGTTCGTGGCGCGCCCCGTCGGGCGTGCCGCCGGCGTGCTGCAGCGCCTGCGCGCGCTCGGCGCCGACGCGGTGCACCTGCCGACCGCGAGCCTGCGCGTGACCGACGCTCCCGCCGCGGCGCGCGCGGTGCTCGCGCGCGCGGGCGCTGCCCACGCGACGGTGTTCACGAGCGCGAGCGCGGTGCGCCATGCCGCGGCGATCGCGCCGCAGCTCGATTTCGCCGCGCTGCGCACGCTCGCGGTCGGCCCCGCGACGGCGCGCGCGCTCGCGCGGCGGCATGCCGAGCCGACGCTGCCGGGCCTGCGGTTCGACAGCGAAGGCGTGCTTGCGCTGCCGGAGCTCACGCAGGTGCGCAATCGCCGGATCGTGCTCGTGACGGCGCCCGGGGGCCGCGGCGATCTCGCGCGCACGCTCGCGGCGCGGGGCGCGCGGATCGAGCACGCGTACGTGTATCGGCGCGTGCTGCCGCGCTGGCGTGACAGCCACCATCGTGCCGTACTCGACGCCGCCGCGCCGACGCTGCTGATCGTCTCGAGCGTCGAGGCGATCGCGGCGCTGCGGACGCTCGCGGGCGCCGACGGCTGGCGCGCCATCCGGCGCGGCGCGGCGATCGCGAGCAGCGCGCGCGTCGCCCGCGCGCTGCGCGATGCCGGCATACCGCGCGTGCACGTCGCGCGTTCCGCGCTGCCGCTCGACCTCGTCGAGGCGGCGCGCCGGCACGCGCGCT
>DATLNY010000080.1:0-4216 GCA_035536495.1 Candidatus Saccharimonadia bacterium
AGGAACTCGAGCAGCGCCGCCTCGGCGCTGCGGAAGTCACCCGTCAGCAGCGATATCGCCGCATCGGCCTGGCGGATCCCGGGCGCCTTGGCATCGAGCGATTTCCAGCGTCGCACCGCCGTGCGCGCGAGCTCCCACTCCTTCGCCCCGAGCGCGACGCGCGCCGCATGCGCGGCGATCTTGGGATCATCGGATAGCTCCGCGGCGCGCACGTAATGCTTTGCAGCGGACGCGCCACGGCCGTCCTGCCACGCGAACTCGCCGGCGAGCATCGCGGCATTGACGTCGCGCTCGACGTCGACGTCGATCTTCTCGGTCGAGACGCGCACGTCGCTCGCCGCGGCCGCGGGGCGCGTCGAGGTGCTGCGGCAGGCGCCGACCGTGCACGCCAGCGCCGCGAGCACGGCGCCGCGGAGCAGTGGACTTGAGCTCACGAAAACCTCGCTATGGCCTTGCCGCGACGCCGGTTTTCCTTGAACCCTGCCACCGGCGGCCTCAGAATCCTCGGCGTCCGCATTGCGGCGAACGCCGGACCCGTCATTCCCGCCCGGGCGGGACACGATTCTCGCATGTCATGAGTCTCCTCGCCCTCGGCCTGAACCACCAGACCGCACCGGTCGCGCTGCGCGAACGCGTCGCCTATGCGCGCGATGCGGCGCTCGTCGCGCTCGCCGAGCTGCGTGCGCTGCCCGGCGTCCGCGAAGCCGCGATCCTTTCGACGTGCAATCGGACCGAGCTCTACTGCCACGTCGAGGGCGACGCCGAGTCGCGCGTGCGCACGTGGCTGACGAACGATCGGGGGCTCGACCCGCAGAAGCTCGACGAGTTCCTTTACCGGCACGAGGACCACGCCGCGGTGCGGCACCTCTACCGCGTCGCGACCGGTCTCGACTCGATGGTGCTCGGCGAGCCGCAGATCCTCGGCCAGGTCAAGGAGGCGTACCACCTCGGGCGCGAGGCCGGCAGCGTGAGGTCCGTGCTCGAGCGGCTGTTCCAGAGCGCGTTCGCGGTCGCCAAGCGCGTGCGCACCGACACGCGCATCGGCGCCAACCCGGTCTCGGTCGCGTTCGCGGCCGTACGCCTCGCGCAGCAGGTGTTCGCCGACCTGCGCAAGTGCACCGTGCTGACGATCGGCGCGGGCGACACGATCGAGCTCGTCGCGCGCCACCTCGCGCAGTCCGGCGTCGGGCGCATGCTGATCGCGAACCGCACGCTCGCCAATGCCGAGGCGCTCGCCGAGCGGCACGGCGCGCAGCCGCTCGCGCTCGAGGACCTTTCGAAGCACCTGCACGAAGCCGACGTCGTGATCGCGTCCACCGCGAGCCGCGACCCGATCGTTTCGCTCGAGGACGTCGCGTCTGCCCTGCGCGTGCGCCGGCACAAACCGATGCTGCTGCTCGACCTCGCGGTCCCGCGCGACATCGAGCCGTCGGTCGCGGCGCTCGACGACGTCTACCTCTATACGATCGACGACCTCGGCGCGGTGATCGAGGAAAACCTCAAGTCGCGCCGCGAGGCCGCGCGCGAGGCCGACGCGATCATCGACCTGCAGGTCGGCCATTTCCTCGGGTGGTGGCGCGCGCTCTCGGGCAACGGGCCACTGAAGCAGTTGCGCGAGGCAGGCGACAGCGCGCGCGAGCAGGCGCTTGCGCGCGCGCGCGAAGCGCTCGCCGCGGGCCGGCCGGTCGACGAGGTGCTGCAACACCTCGCGCACGCGCTGACGAACAAGCTGCTGCACGGCCCGACCGCGAACCTGCGCGCGGCCGCATTGCGCGGCGACCACGACGTCGTGCGCGCGGCCGAACGGCTGTTCGCGCCGGGCGATGCGGACGAGGACGCATGACGCCTTCGATCCGACGCAAGCTCGAGGCGCTCGCGGAGCGCCAGCAGGAAGTCGCGATGCTGCTGTCGGATCCCGGCGTCAGCGGCGACACGAACCGGTTCCGCGCGCTGTCGAAGGAGTTCTCGCAGCTCGATCCCGTCGCGCGCGCGCTGCGCGCCTACGACGAGAACTCGCTCGCGCTGCAGGCGTCGCGCGGGATGCTCGCCGAGGGCGACGCCGAGATGGCCGCGCTCGCGTCCGAGGAGATCGCGGCGCTGGAGTTGGCGCGTGCGGAGCTCGATACGCAACTCGAGCTGCTGCTGCTGCCGAAGGATCCGCGCGACGACTCGAACATCTTCCTCGAAGTGCGCGCCGGCACCGGCGGCGACGAAGCGGCGATCTTCGCCGGCGACCTGTTCCGCATGTATTCGCGCTACGCCGAGCTGCGCGGCTGGCGCGTCGAAAAGCTCGACGAAAGCCCCGGCGAGCACGGCGGCTACAAGAAGGTCGTCGCGCGCATCGAGGGACACGGCGCCTATTCGCGCCTCAAGTTCGAATCGGGCGCGCACCGCGTGCAGCGCGTGCCGGCGACCGAGGCCCAGGGCCGCATCCATACCTCCGCGTGCACGGTCGCGATCCTGCCCGAGCCCGCGCCCGACGAGGAGATCGTCATCAACCCGGCCGACCTCAAGGTCGACACGTTCCGGTCGTCGGGCGCCGGCGGGCAGCACGTCAACAAGACCGAGTCGGCGATCCGCATCACGCACATCCCGAGCGGCTTCGTCGTCGAATGCCAGACGGAGCGCTCACAGCACGCGAACCGCGACCGCGCGATGCAGCGGCTGCAGGCCGAGCTCGTCGAGCAGCAGCGCGCGAAGCAGCACGCAGCGACCAGCGCCGAGCGCAAGCTGCAGGTCGGCTCCGGCGATCGTTCCGAGCGGATCCGCACCTACAACTTCCCGCAGGGGCGCGTGACGGACCACCGCATCAACCTGACGCTCTACGCGCTCGAGGAAGTGCTCGACGGCGGCCTAGACGCGATCGTCGAGCCGCTGAACCACGAGTTCCAGGCGGACCAGATGAAGCTGCTCACCGAGAACGCGTGAGCGGCGACGCGACGCGGCCCGAGGGGGGCGACGTGCTCGTCGCGATCGAGCGCGCGGTCGCCGCGATCCGCCGCGATCCGCGCGACGCGCGCGGCTGGTCGGCACTCGCCGCTGCGTACTTCACGCTAGGACAGCACGACGACGCCGTGCAGGCGCTGGAGCGCGCGCGCGCGATCGATCCTGCCGATTTCGACAGCGCATTGCGCCATGCGGCGAGCCTGCTCGAGCTCGGGCGCGACGAGGAAGCGCTCGCGGTCGCACGCGATGCAGCGGCCGTCGATCCGACCAGCGCCGATCCGCATTTCATCGCCGGCAACGTCCACGCGTCGCGCGGCGAGCACACCGAGGCAGCCGACGCGTTCGCGCGCGCCGCATCGCTCGCGCCGCGCGCGGCCGGCGACGACGCGCAACGCGCGACCGCGCTCGCGCACTACAACCGCGCGCTCGCGCTCGACGAGCTCGGCCGCTGGACCGACGCGGCGCGCGCTTGCGAAGCCGCGCTCGCACTCGAACCGGAGCTGTGGCCGGCGCTCGCGCAGCTCGTTTTCCTGAAGCGGCGCCTTTGCGAATGGGACGGCGTCGACGCGCTGTCGGCGCGGTTGCGGGAGGCGGTCGCGGACGAACGCGAGGGGATCACGCCATTCTCGTTCCTCGCGGAGCCTGCGACGCCGGCCGAACAACTGCGTTGCGCAAGCACCTGGGCGCGTTCGATCCTCGCAAGGTCGCCCGGAATCCCTGTAGGAGGGGCCTCAGCCCCGACCGCGCAGCGACGGTCCGCCGCGAAAAGCGTCGGGGCTGAGGCCCCTCCTACAGTGAATCCGACCCGTCCCGCACGAATGCGCGTCGGCCTCGTCTCGTCGGGGTTCAACAACCACCCGACCGCACTGCTGACGGTCGAGCTGATCGAGCGCCTGCGCGAGTCGTCGATCACGACGATCGGCTTCGCGACGACGGCGAGCGACGGCGGCGCGCTGCGCGGGCGGATCGCGCACGCGTTCCACGAGTTCGTCGAGCTCGACGGCGATGCACACGCGACGATGGCGCAACGCATCCGCGACGCGCGCATCGACGTGCTGTTCGACCTGCGCGGCTACGGCGGCGGCTCGGTCAGCGAGGTCTTCGCGATGCGCCCGTGCGCGCGCCAGGTCAACTGGCTCGCCTACCCCGGCACGAGCGGCGCGCCGTTCATCGACGTCATGATCGCCGACTCGTTCGTCGTGCCCGCGGACGCCGAGCCGCATTACTCGGAGCGCATCGTGCGGATGCCGCACGCGTTCCAGCCATGCGA
>DATLNY010000081.1:0-5582 GCA_035536495.1 Candidatus Saccharimonadia bacterium
CGGCGCGCGAGCGCCCCGCACGCCGCGCCGAACGCGGCGAAACGGAACCCGGTGCGGCGCCGCGCAAGCCGCGCGCGCGCGCGGCGGACTCCGGCATGCAGACCTACCGCGTCGCAGTCGGCAAGCAGCACGGCGTCAAGCCCGGCAACCTCGTCGGCGCGATCGCGAACGAGGCGGGCCTCGAGGCGAAGCAGATCGGCCGCATCGACATCCGCGAGCGCTACAGCCTCGTCGACCTGCCCGAGGACCTGCCGGCCGAGACGCTGCGCGTGCTCGCGAAGGTTCGCGTCGGGGGCGAGCAATTGCGGATCGCGCCAGCGGACGCGGACGCCGCCGCGAGCCCGAGGCCACGCCGCACCTGAGCGGGGTCAGCGCGTGTCGCGCTCGATGCGCGCGCGCAGCGCGTCGACGCGGTCGAGCCAGCGCTCGAACGCCTGCTCGTCGGCCTCGAACGATTCGCGCGCGCGATCGGCGGCGTACGGCGAAGCCGTGTCCTGCAACGCCTCGACGCGCTGCCGCTCGTCCTCGAGCCACGCGCGCGCGTCTTCGGTCAGCGCGTCGAGCTCGGCGAGCTGCGCGTCCGGCGGGCCGTCGAGGGCGGGCTGGGGCAGCGGCGGCGTCCAGCTTCCCGGCGCAAACGCCGGGTCGTCGGCGTAATCGCCGCCAAACTCGCCGTCGTCGTCGCGCCGCGCGACCCGATCGGGCAGATCGTCGATACCGTCGACTCCCGCGAGGTCTTCGTCGGCGAACGCGGCGTCGGCGTCGTTTCGTGGTGCCGTGCGATCCGACGCTTCGCGGCCGCGCGCCGATCGATCCGGTAGCGGGTCGTCCGGCCCCAGGATGTCGGCGATCTCGTCGTCGGAAGGCGCTTCGCCCTCGATGCCGGACAGGTCGGGTGCTTCGGTGTCCTCGTCTGGGGGCGTGTCGACCGCCGGGACGGGAACGCTCGCGGCCGCGGCCGCGGCGTTCGCAGCCTTTGCCGGCGCACTCGCCGCGGACGTCACGCTGCCGGGCGCGACCGGCGGCGGCTGCGCCGCAACCGCGGGCGCGGACGCATGCCCGGCGCGCGACGGCTCGGCCACCAACGGCTCGAACGACTCGTCGGCGTCGCGCGTCAGGAGATAACCGATGAGCGCCGCTATCGCGACGACACCAAGCAGAGCGAGGATCGGCGCAGTGCGCCAAGCGCGCGGCGCAGGTGCGCTCGTGCGCACGTACGAGGGCGCCTCGGCGTGAAGTCGCGGGAGATCGTCGTCGCCTGCGAGCCCCGCGGTCCGCACATCGCTCGCGGCTGCGGCCGCGGCGGCTGCTGCGGCGGCGGTGGCACCACGCTCGGGCGGCGCAACGATGATCGCCGGGATCGCCGCGGGAGCGGTCCCGATCGCCTCGAGCCCCTGCGCCATCGTGCGCGCCGACATGAACCGGTCCGCCGGTGACTTCGCGAGCGCACGCTCGAAGAAGGACTGCCACGCCGCGAGCGGCGGCGGCAGGCGAGGCACCGCGGCTTCGGCATGTTGCCGCGCGAGCGCGACGTCGTCGCTCGCGTCGTAGGGCACGCGGCCCGTCAGCATCTCGAAGATCACGACCCCGAGGCTGTAGAGGTCGGCGCGCGGGTCGACCTTCTCGCCACGGGCCTGCTCGGGGCTGATGTAGCGCGCAGCACCGAGCGTGCGGCCCGGCACGGTGAGCCCGCGCGTGCCGATGATCGTCGTCGCGATGCCGAAATCGGCGAGCATCGGCCGCCCGCCGTCGTCGAACAGCACGTTGGACGGCTTGATGTCCCGGTGCACGACGTTGCGCCCGTGCGCGTACCAGAGTGCGTCGCACAGCGCGATCCCGACGCGGCGCACCTCGTCCGGCGCGAGCGGGATCCGGCGCGTGAGGTCGCCCGCCTCGAGGTACGGCATCGCGTAGTAGCTGCGGCCGTCGGGCGTCGTGCCGCTGTCGAGCACCGGCACGATGTTCGGGTGCAGCAGCGCGGCGGCGGTGCGCGTCTCGAACTCGAAGCGCGCGAGCTGCTCGGGGTCCGCGGACTCGCCGCGCAGCACCTTCAGCGCGACGCGACGGCCGAGCGCGCGCTGCTCCGCGAGGTAGACGTCGGCGCCTTCACTGCCCCCGATGCGCTCGCGGACCTCGTATCCCGGCGCCTCGAAGGCGCCGCCTGGCTCCACGCTCATGTTCGTCGCCCCGTGATGTCCCGGCCGCAACATACTCGCTGCGCGTAACGGGGCGCTGAACGCCTCCGCGCGACCGCGCGGCCGGCGCCTCAACGGATGTTGAGCGATTCCGCCTCGTCGAGCGAGCCGTCTTCCTTGATGACCGCGTAGTGCTTGCGATCGGGGTCGAAAATGACCGGGATCGGCGGCTGGAACGGCGGCCGACGCACGAACTTCAATTCCCACCCGAACCGTTCGAGGTCGCGCAACGTCACGACCTGGTCGAACGTGAGCTCTTTTTCCAGCGCACGGGGTGCCGGACTAGCGGACTTGCGACGTTCTCGTTCTTCCATTACCGGCGGCCCCTGACCGCCCGTTAGGCTCAAAGCGAGCATCGTACCGAACGGCCAGTCCGCTGCACAGACCACCAACCGCACGGGACGGGACGACGGATCTCTGCCCCGGGACGTCGGCAACCGCCCGGATCGCCGCACGATCATCGATGTCGCTGTGCCGATGCGACGCGCGCCGGCACCGTTCCCGGCCGAGCGACGACGCGCGCAGCAAACGCGACGATCGCCGCGTTGACCTCGTCGGCGCGCGCGACCGACGACAGGTGCCGATCGCCGTGCAGCACGACATCGACGTTGCGTGCCGAATCGAACGGCACGACCGGGTCGCGATCGCCGTGCACGCGCAGGACCGGCGCCGGAGAACCGCACCCGCGCCAGTCGGCGATCATGCGGGCCTGCTCGCGGATCCATCCAAAAGGCATGCTGCGGATCATCGCGGCGCATCGTGTCGCATCGGCCCGATCGACGTTGGCGATGCGTCGCAGCGCGAACGCGGCGCCCGCATCGACGAGCGACTCCGACCACGCCGGGGCGTGGTGCGCCCGATGCCCGATGTAACGCAGGGGCGCCGCAAGCTCCTCGCTGCAGAGCAGCCCCGACAGCACGAGCACGCCCGCGCACGGCTCGACCTCGGCGATCTCCTGCGCGATCGACGCGCCGAACGAAACGCCCGCGAGCAGCGTCAGCGCCGGCGCTGCGAACAGGCCGCGTGAGCGGACGCGGCGCGCGAGACGGTGCGAATAGCTGCGCAGCGACTCGCCCGCGACCGGTTCGATCGGGTCGATGCCGACGACGTCGAACGGCAGGCTGCGCTGCGGCCAGACGATGTCGCCGCTCTGGCCGAGCCCCGGGAAACAGACGTAGCGCACGCGAGTCATCACCGGCACGATGCAACGCGCCTGCCAGCGTCGCGAGTGTGGCCTGCACCGCGGCGCGACCGGCCACGGGCAATCGCGTCGTGGCTCCGGATGTGACGGCGGGGCGTGTCATCATCGCGGCCGCGACGGCTCGGGAGGCGCGCGGGATGGTCCTCGACTCGCTGACGTTTGCGCCGTACTTTGCGTTCCTGCCGGCGTCCCACGACGATCGTCGATGATGATCCCGCGCACGATGGCCGCGATCGCGGTCCGAGACGGCAAGGGCGGCGCCGACGCGCTGCACGCCGTGGAAGTCCCGACGCCCGTGCCGGCACCGGGCGAAATCCTCGTTCGTGTCCATGCCGCGGGCGTCAATCGACCCGACGTGCTGCAGCGCGAGGGGGCCTATCCACCGCCACCGGGCGCGCCCGCGACGCTGGGGCTCGAAGTCGCCGGCGAGGTCGTCGTCGCGAGCGGTCGCTGGCAAGTCGGCGACCGCGTCTGCGCGCTGCTCGGTGGCGGCGGCTACGCCGGCTACGCGAGCGTCGACGCGCGCCATGCGCTGCCGATCCCGGCCGCGCTGTCGTGGATCGAGGCAGCAGCGCTGCCAGAAACGGTATTCACCGTCTACGCGAACGTGTTCGAGCATGGCGCGCTCGCGAGCGGCGAGACGCTGCTCGTCCACGGCGCGACGTCGGGCATCGGCGTGATGGCGATCCAGCTCGCAAAGGCTGCCGGCGCACGCGTGATCGCGACCGCGCGCAGCGCCGACAAGGCCGCGATCGCGCGCACGCTCGGCGCGGATCTCGCGATCGACACCGGGCGCGAGTCGTTCGGCGCAGTCGCCGCGGCCGACGGCGGCGTCGACGTTTCGCTCGACATGGTCGGCGCGCCCTACTTCGACCAGACGCTCGAGGCGCTGAAGACCGGCGGCCGCATCGTCTATATCGCGGCGCAGGGCGGCGCGATGCTCGCGGTACCGGTGCTCGCACTGATGCGCAAGCGTGCGGTCGTGACCGGCTCGACACTGAGGCCGCGCGATGCCGACGAAAAGGCGCGGCTCGCGGCGGCAGTCGAGCGCCGGGTCTGGCCGTGGATCGCCGACGGCCTCGTGCGCGTGCACGTCGACGCGACATTTCCGCTCCGGCACGCCGCGCAGGCGCACGCGGCGCTCGAAGCCGGCACGCACGTCGGCAAGATCGTGCTGACGGTCGCTCAGCGCTAGCGCGCGAGCGGGCTAGTCGAGGAACAGGTCCGGCACGATCGGCGCGGCGGGATCGATCGCGTAGCGCGAGAAGTCGGCGACGCCGGCTTCGCGCAGGACGTCCTCGTCGATGAAGAACCTGCCCGTGGCGGCGCTTCCCGGGCGAACGAGGATCGCGTGGGCGGCATCGGCGACGATTGCGGTCGTGCGCAAGCCGCGCCGGTCGATGCCGGGCAGCATCGCGACAGCGGCCGTATCGATCACGCTGCGCGGCCACAGCGCGTTGATCGCGATGCCCCGTCCCGCGAACTCCGCCGCGAGCCCGAGCGTGACGAAGCTCATGCCCATTTTCGCGAGCGTATAGCCCGTGTGCGGCGCCCACCATTTCGGATCGAGCGTCGGCGGCGGCGCGAGCGTCAGGATGTGCGGATTCGGCGCCTCCAGCAGGTGCGGCAGGCACGCCTGGCTGACGAGGAACGTCCCGCGGGCGTTGACCTGTTGCATGAGGTCGTAGCGCTTCATCGGCGTATCGAGCGTGCCGCGCAGCCAGATCGCGCTCGCATTGTTGACGAGGATGTCGATCGAGCCGAACCGGTCGATCGCCTGCTCGACCGCCTCGCGAACCTGGTCCTCCTCGCGGATGTCGACCGCGAGCGCGAGCGCCTTGCCGCCCGCGGCTTCGATCTCGGCGGCCGCGGTGTGGATCGTGCCGGGCAGCTTCGGATTCGCGACGTTCGACTTCGCCGCGACGACGATGTTCGCGCCGTCGCGCGCGGCACGCGTCGCGATCGCGAGCCCGATGCCGCGCGAGGCGCCGGTGATGAACAGCGTCCTGCCCTTCAGTGTCGTCATTCGACGAGTCTATTGCCTGCGCGCGGAACCCGCTCCAGGCGGCCCCGGGCAAAAGCATTTCGTCTCGTCGCGACTCAGCGCGGCGCGGGCGCGACCCGCCAGACGCTGTTGCCGACGTCGTCGGCGACGAGCAGCGCGCCCTCCTTCGCGACCGCGACGC
>DATLNY010000082.1:0-8052 GCA_035536495.1 Candidatus Saccharimonadia bacterium
GCCCTCGTCACGGATCTCGCCGCCCGAGCCGGTCGACGCACCGGGGTACGGCGCGATCGCCGTCGGGTGGTTGTGCGTCTCGACCTTGATCGCGTAATCGATCGCCTCGCGCTGCGACGCAAAGCGCTGCGACGAGCCGCGCGGCGCGAACCGTTCGCCGGTGGTGCCTTCGACGACCGCGGCGTTGTCGTGGTACGCGGACAGCGTGTGCTGCGGCGACACCGCGTGCGTGTGCTTGATCATCGCGAACAGCGATTGCGGCTGCGCGGCGCCGTCGACCGTCCAGCTCGCGTTGAAGACCTTGTGGCGGCAATGCTCGGAGTTCGCCTGCGCGAACATCATGAGCTCCGCATCGGTCGGGTCGCGCGCGAGCTCGCCGTAGCGCGTCGCGAGGTACTCGATCTCGTCGTCCGCGAGCGCAAGCCCGAGCGCGCGGTTCGCGTCGCGCAGCGCGGCGACGGGGTCGGCGCCGAGCGCGATCCGCACGAGCCGGCCCGGCGCGCCGGCCGCGAACAGCGCGCCGGCATCGGGCAGGCCCGCGAGTATCGATTGCGTCATCGGATCGTGCAGCGCGCGCAGCGCGCGCTGCACGCGGCGCGGATCGAGCGTATCGAGCCCCTCGACCGCGCAGGCCATCCCGCGCTCGATGCGTGCGACGGGCAGCCCGCAGCCCTGGAGGATCTCGGTCGCCTTCGACGACCACGGCGAGATCGTGCCGAGGCGAGGCACCACGTAGAGCTCGCCGGCCCGCGCGACATGCGTGCCGCCCGACTCGAGGATTTCCTCGAGCTTGCCGCGTTGCGGCGCGAGGTCGCCAGTCGGGTCGACGAAATAGACGACGCGCGCAGCCGCGACGCGCAGCGCCGGGTCGACGGCAGCGAGCACGAGGGCGAGACGGTCGAGGCGAAACGGGGAGAGGGCGGCTTGCCCGTCGAGGACGATCATTCGCGAGGCCCCGGCTGGGCCGCGAATGATAGCGGCCGCCCCATCCGGAGTCAGAGTCGTCTCTGACGCCGCTATCCAAGCGACTGATTCACGTCGCGGGGTCGGAGTCGAATCCGACCCCGGGACGGATTACTTGCCGGTCGCCTTCAGCGATTCGAGGCGTGCGACGAGCTGGGTCGGGTCGAGGTAGCCGCCGACCTGCGTGCCGTCCTCGGCGACGATCATCGGGGTGCCGGTCACGCCGATCTTGAGGCCGAGATCGTACGCTTCCGCGATCGGGTTCGCGCATTCCTTCGCGGGCACCGCCTCGCCGTTCTTGGCCTTCGTCAGCGCATCGTTGCGGTCGGCCGCGCACCAGACGTGGACGGCTTTCTGGAACGACTCGGTATTCGGGCCCGAGCGCGGGAAGAACAGGTATTCGACCGTGATGCCGGCGTCGTTGTACTGCGTCATCTGCTGGTGCAGCCGGCGGCAGTAGCCGCAATCGATGTCGGTATAGACCGTCACGGTGTGCTTCGGACTCTTCGCGGCGTACGTGATGCGCTTGTCGTCGCCGACCTTGTCGAGCGCGACCTTGCGCAGCGTCGACTTGCGCGAGTCGGTCAGGTCCTTCTTCGCGGCGAGGTCCCAGACGCTGCCGGTGAAGAGGTACTTCGCGTCGGCGCTGACGTAGACGATCTCGCCGCCGAGCACGACCTCGTAGAAACCGGGGATCGCTGCGTCGGCGATCGAGTCGATCTTGGCCTTCGGCACGATCTCGAGGATCGCGGCGCGGATCTTCGCGTCGTTCGCGGGCTCGACCGCGATCGCGCCGGTCGTGGCGAACGCGAGCGCGGCTACAGCTAGGGACTTCAGCATCGGGGTTCCTCGAGGAGGGAATTATTGGGAGCGTTCGCCGCGCGTCGCGGCGCAGGAGGGACCACGAGGGGCCACCCAAGTTCCGGAAAGGGTAGCCGATGTCGGATGAACCGGCCGGTGGCGCGACCAGCGGACGCCCGGAGCACGCGGTCGCCGACCGTGACCCCGAACCGCGGCGTCCGCCAGGGGCCACGCTCAGCCGCGCGGATGGTGCTGCTCGTGCAGCCGCTTCAGGCCCTCGCGCGCGACCAGCGTGTAGATCTGCGTGGTCGAAAGGCTCGAGTGCCCGAGCAGCATCTGCACGACGCGAAGGTCGGCGCCGTGGTTGAGCAGGTGCGTCGCGAACGAGTGCCGCACGACGTGCGGCGAGATCCGCGCCGGATCGATCGCCGCGCGCGCGGCGTAGCGCTTGAGTGCCTGCCAGAACGACTGGCGCGTCATCGGGCCGCGCGCGGTGACGAACAGCTCGGGTGGAGCCGGCTTGCGCGCGCGTGCCGGCCGACCGGTGACGAGATAGCGCGCGAGCCAGGCCTGCGCCTCGTCGCCCATCGGGACGAGGCGGTCCTTGCTGCCTTTCCCCCGGACGCGCACGACGCCCTGGCGCGGATTGACCTGGTCGAGCGTCAGCGTCACGAGCTCGGTCACGCGCAGCCCCGTTGCGTAGAGCAGCTCGAGCATCGCGCGATCGCGCAGTTCGGCCGGTGACTCGTCCGGTCGCGGTGCGGCGAGCAGCGCCTCGACCTCGCGCTCGCTGAGCGCCTTCGGCAGCGGTTTCGGCAGCTTCGGCAGGTCGATCAGCGCGGTCGGATCGCCCTGCACGCGGCCGAGGCGCAGCAGCGTTCGGTAGAACTGCCGCAGCACCGACAGCAGGCGCGCATTGCTGCGCGCGGAGTAGCTCGATGCGCCGCGCTCGGCGAGGTACGCGAACACGTCCTCGCGACCGGCAGCGGTCAACCCCGTGCCGCGCTGTGCGAGCCACGCGGCGAACGCGGCGAGATCGGTGCGGTAGCTCGCGAGCGTGTTGCGCGACAGCCCCTGCTCCGACCATGCGCGCTCGAGGTACTCCTCGATGTCGGGCGTGGCGGCGCGCGGCGTGCGTGCGATCATCGGTCTCGAATCTAGCACCCAATCCCGATGCCTCTCCTGCGGAGAGAGCGGAGCAAGCGGCCGGCGCGATGAACGGTCCCGACGCAGCGCCAGCAACCCAGTTCGCACCGTTGTGGCGGCGGCTCGCCGCCGGGCTCTACGACCTCTTGCCGCTCGCCGCCGTCGTGATGGTCGGCACCGCGCTGCTGTTTCCGTTCACGCGCGGCGGGATCGAGGCCGGCACCGCGTGGTACCAGGCGTGGCTCGTGCTGCTCGCGTTCGCGTACTACGGGTACTCGTGGCGGCGCGGCGGCGCGACAATCGGGATGAGGGCGTGGCGGCTGCGCGTGCACAGCGCGGACGGCGGCGAGCTGCCGTGGGGCACGGTCGCGCTGCGCTTCGTGATCGCCCTGCTGTCGGTCGCGGCGCTCGGCGCCGGCCTCCTTGCCGCGTTGTTCGACGCACGCCGTCGCATGTGGCACGACCGCGCCGCCGATACGATCGTCGTCGTCATCGCGAAGCGCCGCTGACGCGGGCGACTCACATGTCGAACTTGCGCAACTCGTAGCCGAGCGCTGCGTATTCCTTCCATCGGCGGCGCGAATCGGCGCGCTCGGCCGGATCGGCCGCGACGACTTCCTTGACCATGTCGTGCGCGCCCGGTGCACACGAGTCGCGCAGGTTGATGACGAGCGCGCGATCCCCGGTCGCCGCGTCCGGCGGCACGATCAGCACGGGCGTCGTCGCATCATCTTCGTCCTCGCCGGCGATCTGGTGCGGCACGAACGCGTCGTCGTCGAACGCCCACATCGCGTCGTCGAGCGCCTCGGCCTGCTCGCGCGAGCGCACCAGCACGAGCGTCGGCAGCTGCGCCTCGAACGCGCGCTTTGCGAGCTCGCAGACGAGCAGCAGTGGATCGGTGCGGAAGCGCTCCTGGGCAATCAGGTAGAAGTCGGCTTTCGGCATCGTTAGCCTGCCGCGACGCGGTCGAGCAGCCACTGCACGAGCAGCGGCACCGGGCGCCCGGTCGCCATGCCCTTGCGGCCTTCGTCCCAGGCCGTGCCCGCGATGTCGAGGTGCGCCCAGCGCATGCGCTCGGTGTAGCGCGCGAGGAAACACGCCGCCGTGATCGCGCCGGCGTACTTGCCGCCGACGTTCGCCATGTCGGCGAACGCGGAGTCGATCTGCTGCTGGTAGTCGTCCCACAGCGGCATGCGCCAGGCGCGGTCCTGCATCCGGTCGCCGGCGCCGATCAGCTCCGCGGCGAGCTCGTCGTCGCGCGAGAACAGCCCATGCGCATGCTTGCCGAGCGCGACGACGCACGCGCCGGTAAGGGTCGCGACATCGACGAGCGCGCGCGGCTCGAAACGCTGCGCATAGCTCAGCGCGTCGCAGAGGATCAGCCGCCCCTCGGCGTCGGTGTTGACGACCTCGATCGTGAGGCCCGACATCGACGTCAGGATGTCGCTCGGGCGATATGCGCTGCCGCTCGGCATGTTCTCGACCGCCGGCACGATCACGACGAGGTTGATCGGCAGCGCGAGCCGCGCAGTCGCGAGCATGACGCCGAGCACCGAAGCGCCGCCCATCATGTCGTACTTCATTTCCTCCATGCTTGCGCCGGGCTTGATCGAGATGCCGCCCGAGTCGAACGTGATGCCCTTGCCGACCAGCACGTAAGGCTTTTCGTCGAGCGCGGCGCCGCGATACTGCAGCACGACGAGCTGCGGCTCGTTGAGGCTGCCGCTCGCGACCGCGAGCAGCGCGCCCATGCCGAGCGCGCGCATCGCATCGCGGTCGAGCACCTCGACCGACACGTTCGCTTCGCGCGCAGCGAGCTCGCGCGCCTGGGCCGCGATGTAGAGCGGCGTGCAGATGTTCGGCGGCAGGTTGCCGAGCTCCTTCGCAAGCCGCACGCCCGCGCCGATCGCCTCGGCTTCCGCAAGCGCGCGGCTCGCGTCGGCGCCTGCGATCGCGAGCGCCTCGATGCCGGCGCCGTTCTTCGGCTTGACCGTCGCGGTGTAGCGATAGGCCTGTGCATCGCCCGCCAGCGCGGCGAGCCGGATCCTGCCGGCCTCGTCCTCGCCGGGAACGTCGACCTCCGAAAGATACGTCGCGGCGCGGCGGGCAGGGCCGGACCGCAGCGCCTTCGCCGACTCCGACGCGGCGCGGCCGAAGCGCGCCGCATCGAACTTGGCGGGCTCGCCGAGCCCGACCAGCAGCACGCGCGGCGAGCGCACCCCGGCCAGGCCGATCAGCTTCGTCGTGACGCCGATCTTGCCGCTCGCGTCCCCCGAGGCGAGCGCGCGCGCGAGCGCGCCGCCCGAAGCCGCGTCGATCTCCTGCGCCGCGCGTGTCAGCGTCCGGTCCTCCCATGCGCCGACGACGACCACGTCGGTCTCGATGAGGTGCGGGCGTTCGGTCGTCGACGTGAAGCGCAGCGTCATGGGGTTCCTCGGGGCCGCATCGCACGATGGCGGCGGCAGGTTCGGTCCGGCGCGAGCGCGCCGCGGTGTGCGATTCTAGCGAGGCCCATGCGCATCATCGACCGCTACCTGCTGCGCGAGCTGCTCGGCTCGTTCGCGAGCATCTCCGTGGTGCTGCTGCTCGTGACGTTCGGCGGCGTCCTCACCGACGTGCTCGGGAAGGTCGCGCGCGGCAAGGTGCCGGCCCAGATCCTCGTCGCGCAGGTCGGGCTGCGCTCGCTCGAGGCGCTCGGCATCCTGCTGCCGCTCGCGGTGTTCATCGCGGTCCTGATGGCCTACGGACGGCTCTACCGGGACAGCGAGATCGCGGTGCTCGCGGCATCCGGCTTTGATGCGCGCCGGCTCGCGAAGCCGCTCGCGTGGGTCGCGGTCCCGCTCGCGGCGCTGCTTGCGCTCGTGGCGTTCTGGCTCGGGCCGCTCGCGCTGCGCAAGGCCGACGAGCTCGTCACGAACGCGAACCGCTCGCTGCTCGTCGTCGGGATGGAAGCGGGCCGCTTCGTCGAGCTGCCGGGCGGCCGCGGCGTCGTCTACGTCGCGACGATGTCGCGCGACGGCAGCCAGTTCGAGCGCCTGTTCGTCCACACCGAGCGCAAGGGCCGCGTCGACATCGTCACGGCCGCGAGCGGCGAGCTGTTCCAGGACCGCGACGGCGAGCGCTTCCTCGGGCTCAACGAGGGCTTCCGCGTCGAAGGCGAGATCGGCAAGCCGAACTTCCGCACGATGCGATTCGAGCGCAACGACATCGGCCTGCCCGAATCGGAGTCGGCGCAGGATCGGCGGGGCGAGACGCGCAGCGCGTTCATGACGCTGCTCCAGTCGAACGAAGTGCGCGACCGCGCCGAGCTGCACTGGCGCATCGGCCTGCCGGTTTCGGCGCTCGTGCTGTCGCTGCTCGCGTTGCCGCTCGCGCGCGGCCAGCCGCGCGAGCCGCGCTACGGCAAGGCCGCGATCGCGGTGCTCGCGTACGTGATCTATTCGAACTTCCTCGCGATCGGCCGCGGCTGGATCGCCGACGGCACGATGCCGCCGGCGCTCGGCCTGTGGTGGGTGCACGCGATCGCGATCGCGATCGCGCTGTACCTCGTGCGCCGCGGCGAGCGCCTGCGCCCGGGACGCGCGTGATGCTGCGCCTCGATCGCTACATCGCAGGCAGCGTGCTCTCGGCCGTCGCGCTCGTCTGGACCGTGCTGCTCGCGCTCGACCTGGTCACCGCGTTCGCGAAAGAGATCGACGAGATCGGCTCGGGCAGCTATTCGATCGGCGGCGCGATCGCGTACGTCGCGTTCACGATCCCGCGCCGCGCCTACGACCTGTTCGGCACCTCGGCGGTGATCGGTGGCCTGCTCGGGCTCGGCGCGCTTGCGCCGACCGCCGAGCTCACGGCGATGCGCGCCGCGGGGATGTCGAAGCTCAGGATCTGCACGGCCGCGGCGGCGGGCATCGCATTCGCGACGGTGCTCGTCGTGACGATCGGCGAAACGCTCGGGCCCTGGGGCGAACAGCGCGCGCAGTCGATCGCCGCGGGCGCGAAGTCGTCGGACCAGATCTCGTCGGGCGACACGGGCCTGTGGGCGCGCGAGGGCGAGAGCCTCATCAACGCGAAGCGCGGCCGCGCGACGATCCGCGGGCTCGAGCTCTACGACGTGCGGATCTACCAGTTCACGGAGCAGGGCCAGCTCCAGCGCATCACGCAGGCCGCTCGCGCGACCCACGAGGCGGGGCGCTGGCAGCTGTTCGAGGCGACGCGGATGCGCTTCGAGAACGAGCGGATCGCGACCGAGTCGGTGCCCCGGCTCGAATGGCGCTCGCGCCTCGACCCGCGCGTGCTCGCGCTGTCGGTGCTGCGGCCCCGCTACCTCTCGGCCGCGGACCTGCGCACGAACATCGCGTACCTCGAACGGAACCGCCTCGACGCGACACCGTTCGAATCGGCGTACTGGGCGCGGATCTTCTATCCGATCACGCTGCTCGCGCTGCTGTTCTGCGCGTTGCCGTTCGCGTTCGGGACGCTGCGCTCGGGCGGGTTGTCGAAGCGCCTGTTCGTCGGCATCGTGCTCGCGATCGCGTGGTTCCTCGTGCAGCGCGCGGTCGTCAACCTCGCCGACGTCTATGCAATCGATTTCCGGGTCGCGCACGGCCTGCCCGCGGTGCTGCTCGTGCTGTTCGCGATCGCATACTTCCGCCGCTCGGCCTGACGGCAGCCCCGCCCGACTGCGCCGCGCAGCGCACGTGCGGTACGCTATCGCGCTCCCCGTTCGCACTGTCCGCCCCCCGGGCGCGCACCCCCATGCCCATGGAAAAGTCGTTCGACCCGCGCCAGATCGAGGCGAAGTGGTACCCGCGCTGGGAAGCGTCGGGTGCATTCGCACCGACCGGCCGCGGCGAGCCGTACACGATCATGCTGCCGCCGCCGAACGTCACCGGCACGCTGCACATGGGGCATGCGTTCCAGCACACGCTGATGGACGCGCTGGTGCGCTACCACCGCATGCTCGGCTTCGACACGCTGTGGCAGCTCGGCACCGACCATGCCGGCATCGCGACGGAGATGGTCGTGTCGCGGCTGCTCGAGAAGGACGGCAAGTTGCGCAACGAGCTCGGGCGCGAGGCGTTCGTCGAGCGCGTCTGGCAGTGGAAGGCCGAGTCGGGCTCGACGATCTCGAACCAGATGCGCCGG